>CAMVKS010000022.1 GCA_947167995.1 uncultured Prevotellaceae bacterium | reverse complement strand
TGAAACGCTGGGGCAGCATGTCCCGCACGTTCACTAAGATTGGTAAGGAAATCACCATGGCTGTGAAGGCTGGTGGTCCCGACCCAACATCAAACTCGCGTCTGCGTGCCCTCATGGCTAATGCCAAGGCCGCCAACATGCCCAAGGACACCGTTGAGCGTGCCATCAAGAAGGCAAGCGACAAGGATGCAAGCGACTACAAGGAGGTGATCTACGAGGGATACGGACCTCACGGAATCGCCATCCTCGTGGAGACTGCTACCGACAACACCACCCGCACCGTTGCCAACCTGCGCAGCTACTTCAACAAAAAGGGTGGCACCCTGGGCAACTCGGGCAGCGTAGCCTTCATGTTCAGCCACAAGGCCTATTTCCACGTTGAACCTAAGGACGGCGTGAGCCTCGAGGATCTCGAGCTTGAGCTCATTGACTTCGGTGCCGAGGAGATTGAGCAGGATGAAGAGGAAATCATCATCAGTGCAGCTTTTGAGTCGAACGGCGACATCCAGAAGTATCTCGAGGAGAACGGATTTGAAATCAAGAGTTCGGAGTTTGTCTATGAGCCTGCCGACTACAAAGCCCTAAATGAGGAGCAGACCGCCGACATGGAGAAGCTTCTTGAGGTTCTTGAAGAGGACGACGACGTGCAGAACGTGTTCACCAACATGAAAGAGGCTGGACTCGAATAAAACCTAAACCTCTTTAGTTGTTAATGAGAAAAGGGATTCGCTCCTCCTTGAGCGAGTCCTTTATTTTTGAGTCCATTACAGTCAGAAAAGGAGGATAAAGCTGCTCCTCTGCAAAGAGAGAAATTCGTGTCATTTAAGTGAGATAGACGAGCTCTTTCCATTCACATTCCTGAAGCGTAGTGCTATAGGTCCCATTCTTCAATGTTCCATCGAGATTGCCAACGGCGGCATTTTTATTGTAAAATTATGTACACAAATATAAAATAACGTTAAAGAATGACTAAAAATCATATTTTTTATACCAGAAAATTTGGAGCGTATGGCAAAAGAGTGTAAATTTGCATCAGTTTTCATGGTATTAGTTTTTAAGGTTATGAAATCAACAACGTCGTGATGACGTAAAATTCTTTTTCATTTTTGTTTTAAGGTTTATGTTAATGGTATTAGAAGGTTAATTAGTTAAGCAATCCCCGACGCGAGTCGAGGATTATTTTTTTATACCTAAAGTGCTTTAACGTGAGATATATACCCAATCACTTAGGGCATGTTAAACTCCATTGTCACCTTTTCCTTGCTCACATCGAGTGTAACGGGGCAACCCTCAATCAAGGGATAGTTCCAACTCTCGTCGTGACCAGCGGGAAAATCGTAGCAGATGGGGATGTTGTAGGGTCTAACATACTCATCAATGAACTCAAACACCGATTTATAATCACGTGATGTGGGGCAACCATCGAAGCGACCAACGACGAGTGCCTTGATTTTGTTCATCACTCCTCTCAGAATCAAGTGCTGGAACATGCGGTCGATGCGAGAGTAAGGCTCTTCCACCTCCTCGATGAAGAGGATGATGTCGTGGTGGTCGACAAAGGCACGGTCAAGGAAGTCGTAGGGAGTATCGGCAATATCGCCATAGACACACATGTTGCCACCAACCAAGATGCCACTCGCCTTGCCGGGCTTGTTATACTCGTTGCCCGGCACCTCATAGCGAGGCATCGTGCCCATGAGCATGTCGCGCAACCACAAGCTGAGCTGGTCGTTGCCGCCAGTCTGGGCAAGATAGCCACACATGTTGCCATGAATCGACATGTTGCCGGCACGCACCTGCGCACTCAGGTAACCTGTGATATCGCTGTAGCCGATAATCCATTTAGGGTATTTTGCCAGTGTGTCGAGAGGCAGCAGGTTGAGCACATTGGCCGAGCCATAACCGCCACGAGAGCACAGTATCGCCTTGATTGAAGAATCCTGCAATGCCCACAACAGGTCGCTGTAACGTTGCTCGGTGGTGCCTGCAAAGGTGTGATAGTTGGTGCGGGCATATCGTCCTTCAACAGTTTGGAATCCCCATTGCCGCAGTACCGCAGCTCCCTTGTCGATGATACTCAAGTCGGTGGGAACACTCGAGGGAGAGAGTATTGCTATTTTATCTCCTTGCTTGAGAAATTCAGGAGCCTTGGGATTTTCCCTTCTCTCCATGCGGTGGTGTCGATGATGATTACCACGATGATGATGCCTGCGCTGAGCCATGCCAGCAGTTGCCACTGTCAGTATTAAAATCAGCAATAATAACGTCTTCTTCATAGTTCAATTGTATTGATAATGTGATTAATTATTGTGCAAAAATAACAATAAAAACAGAAACAGCAAACAGTAAGCGATAAGTTTCAGGTTTTCCTCCATCGTCAAGAGGGCTCCATTTCTATCATCTCATTAAAATCTCCTGCTGGAAATGGTTCATCTTGGTTCACGCCTTTTTTAAAAAGCACATTTGCTCGCTTTTTTTTGATATTATTCTGTAAATTTGCACAATCATTCAACACATTTTTTTTGATTTCATTATAATCTTAATAATAACCTTCATTAAAGCTCAAGAAAATGAAAAAAACACTCTTAATGATTGCCTTGACAATGGGCATTGTGGCGGCACTCACATCGTGCGGCGGAAACAACCAAAAGACCGAGTGGGAATACAAAGTAGTGAGAGCTGGTGGCATCTGTGACCCTGGCATAAAAACCGAGTACAGCGATTTCGCATCCAAGTTCCTTGTGGTTTCGGAGAACGAAATCAACCAACTTGGCAACGAGGGGTGGGAACTCGTGGGAACCTACACCGAGCTCGAAACCACTCACCCAAACTATGGCAACGACAAGTATGTGACTGGCATTCAATCCAACACCCGCTCCTCGGCTGTAACCTTGATCTTCAAACGCCCAAAACAGTCAGGCGGCAACGACAAGAAAGACGAAAAGAAAGAAGATAAAAAAGAAGATTCAAATGTTTAACCCAAAACAATAAGAGACAATGAAGAATTATAGATTCTTTTTTTCAAGTTTAGTAATTGCTACATTGCTTTGCTCATGTCACAATGTGAAAGTTGAAGGAAACAAATTCACATTGGAGAACGTATCATTTGAGATGGTGGATGTTGAAGGTGGACAATTCTTGATGGGCGACACTACCGACTTCAAACATCAAGTTACTTTGTCCAGCTATAAAATTGGAAAAACAGAAGTCACTCAAAAGTTATGGGAGCTCGTAATGGGAAGTAACCCCAGTGAAGTGATTGGCCCCGACCTTCCTGTCAATTGTGTATCGTGGGACCAATGTCAAGAATTCATCTCGAAACTCAACAAGATGACTGGGTATAATTTCCGTCTGCCTACCGAAGCAGAATGGGAATTTGCCGCTCGTGGAGGAATGAAAAGTAAAGGTTACGTCTTTTCAGGCAGTAATGAAATTGATGAAATTGCGTGGTATTCAAAAAACAGCAATTACAAACCTCAAGCTGTTGCAAAAAAGAAACCAAATGAATTAGGTCTTTACGATATGAGTGGCAATGTAAATGAGTGGTGTAACGACTGGTTCCTGCTCTTTGACAAAGACGAAAAGCCTGCAAATAATCCACAAGGACCTCAAGAAGGGGGTAAACATGTCTACCGCGGTGGCGCATATGATGGTGGACTTTCATATACATCAGTCGCTGAAAGATGGGGCAGAACAGTTGAAATAAACTCTTATTATGATGAATTCTTTGTTAACAATCGTGATTGTGCTTATTCTAATGCAAAACGTAAAGATATAGGTCTAAGGCTCGCTTTATCAATTGAAGAATAACTAAAAAAAGACGATAGTTTAAGGGTAGTTCTATAATTTTTGAATTTATTAGAGAACTACCCTTAAAAATATAAATACACAAAGATAAACTATAATCTCAACTACACACCTTGTAATTTGCCGCAAAATGTGCTATCTTTGAGGCGTGAATAACGATGAGACACATAGCGAGTCGGGCTGGCCCGACGATGCCTTGGAGATAATGGCCAGCGAGGACCGATGGCAAGACGTGGAGCTGCTGCGCGAGAGCGAGAGCGGTTTCAGCGCCGTGTATCGTGCTCGTCGCCACGGCAAGTGGCATGTGCTCAAGGCCATAAAAGCTGAGTATAGCGACAATCCCATCGCTCTCGCTCAGCATCGCAAGGAATTTGACATTGGCTACCACCTGTCACATCCTGGCATCGCAGCCGTAATTGGGATAGAAGATGTTGAAGGCCTGGGCATGTGCATCGTGCAGGAGTGGGTCGACGGCAGCACACTGCGAGAGGTCATGGAGCGCGGTGACTTAGACCGAGACCAGGCACACCACATCACCGTCCAACTACTCGAAGCCTTGGAATATATTCACAACCGTCAAGTGGTTCACCGCGACCTCAAGCCAAGCAACGTCATGATAGCCGCCGACGGCAACCGCGTCAAGCTCATCGACTTTGGAGTGAGCGACACTGCCGCTCATGCCATCCTCAAGGGTCCCGCAGGCACTCGCCGCTATGCCGCTCCCGAGCTTCTCGGCGGCGAGAAAATAGACAGCCGCTCCGATCTTTACTCGTTGGGAGTGATAGTCCAAGAACTCAACGACCTACTGCCACACAGCGACAGCCGCCTCAAGCGCCTGGCCCAAGCATGTTGCAAGGAAAATCGCAACGACCGCCCCCAATCTGCCTCCCTTGCCAAGCGCATCCTCAACCATCGCTCACGCCACTGGATGTGGGGTGTTGCCGCTATCTTCCTTGCGGCAATACTTGCTTTGACAGCCATCTTTCGGAACAATGGGAAAGATAATCTGAAGCCCTATCCATCAGATTCCATAACAGTTGCACAACAAACACAAGACACAAGCACTTCGGCTGTCGACACCTCACTCGCTGTTTCTCGCGAAACCCCTGCCCACAACCAGTTGGAGCAGATTTCACAACAAGAGGTCATCGAGCCTCAAGCCGCCACCGCTGGCAAGCCTCAACCTTCATCCGCAACCTTGCCTCCATCATTCGAGCAAGACGTTCTTTCATTTGCCCGCTCCGAGGCTCAACAGCTTGTATCGTCACACAACGACAGGCTCGAAGAGATATCCCAAATCTTTGGTGGCGTGTCACGAATCAATGCGTGCAACAGGTTGGTCCAAAGCATTGAAGACCGAGTGGCAGCCAAGGTCTTCACCATCTACAAGAGCGACCCAAACCTTGACACCGCACTGCGCAACTACATGGCCACCCAAGAAGGCCAGAAGCTTCTTGACAACACACGCAACGAGGCACGAAAAACAACCATAAGATATGTTAACGAGCATTACCCAAAACTCGCCCCAATCTTCAACGACATGAAACAAAAGTAAGCATTGCTAAACACCCCATTAATAGTGTTATCATAACCAATGTAATTTCTGTCTAAGCCCACTTTATTTGGTTCATTTTGGTTCATCTATCTATAATTTTGTCAATAATGGAATAATATTCATTATTTTTGCACCATGAATGACAACAAAGGCGATATAAAAGAACTGTTAAGACAAGTCCAAAACAAGTTTGGGCGCACTCTTGCTACACCCAGCGACTTTGACGCCTTAATCCTGCAAGTGTCGCAAACTACAGGTGAGAGAGTGAGCATCAGCACCATCAAACGAATGGTAGGATATGTCAACGACAACCATGAGCCAAGCAATGCCACTTTGAGTGTTTTAGCACGCTATTTGGGATACCGTGACTGGCACGCATTCACATTGCGAAACGAAGACCCTGCATCGGGATCTCTGAATCAAGACATAATACAGAGCGACCAACTGAAAAAAGGAGAAGAAGTAGAAATGGAATGGCTCCCTGACCGATACTGCCGAATGAAATATCTTGGCAATCGCCATTTTGAGGTCTTGGAAGTGAGAGGCAGCAGCCGCCTTAATGTGGGCGACACTCTCGATGTCATGGTCTTTGGCCTCGGACAGCCCATGATGGCCACCAACCACCTGCACAACGGCAATGTGCGACCACTTTACATCGCTGGTCGCACTCATGGTCTTGCCAGGCTGGCAATTGTCAAAAGAAAATAACCCTTAGCCTAACTTATTTTACCCACTTCAGCACTTCTTTAAACGAGCGTTTCTTGCCATAGAGCAGGATTCCGGTGCGATAGATGCGCGCCGACAGCCAAACGCATCCCATAGCAGTGGCATATAGCAGCACAATGCTCAGCAGCAACTGCCACCAGGGCACATCAAACGGCAAGCGTATCATCATTACAACCGGCGAGGTGAACGGGATAATCGAGCACCACACCGCCATTGGACCGCTGGGGTTCTCCATGCAAGCGATGCCAGCATAGAGGGCCACCATCATGATAATAATAATGGGCAGAGTGAACTGCGAACTGTCGCTTGCCTGATCGACTGCCGAGCCAAAACCAGCAAATAGCGATGCATAAAGCAGATAGCCTCCAATGAAATAGAGCACGAAGTTGCCTAACAGCGACAGCCAGTTGATGCTTGCCAGCGCTGTCATCACGTCGCCTAAGCCACTCGACATGTCGGCATTGCCCGGCATGTTCATTCCTGCTGTTATGGCCTCGGGATTAGTTGCCACCATAGCTCCACCAGCCACAATACCGAGCACAAGATAACCAATGCCTAACAGCACAGCCCAGATGAGAAATTGTGTCAAGCCCACAAGTCCCACACCAATGATTTTTCCCATCATCAGCTCCATGGGACGGCAGCTGCTCACTATCACCTCGACGATGCGGTTGGTCTTTTCCTCGACCACGCTGTTCATAATCATCGCGCCATAGGAGAGAACGAAGGTGTAGATGAAGAACGAAAGCAGCATGCCTAAGATTGAGGCAATCTGAGCACTCTGCTCCTGCTCATCGCCCTTCTCGTCCCACTTGATGCTCTTGACCTGCGCATTCACCTGCGACTGCTCGATTTTCGACTCCAAGTCGGGATCATTGAACGACGCTATCTTGGCACTAACCAACGTGTCGTTCAAGCACTGTGTGAGCATGTTTATGGTTCCCTGGTCGATAGTGTTCTCGCTATAGATTGTGGCTTGTTGACCGTCGAGAACATTGGCAGGAATCACCATCACGGCATCGATACCCTCACCAGCATTCTTATAGAACTCATGGGCATTGACCGCCTTGTCACCCTTCATCACCACAAAGCGATAGTTGGGCGAGTTTTTGAATGCGGCGCCAAAGTTGCCACTCTCGTCAATCACCGCAATGCGAGTAACACTCGAGTCGGCACTGCTGTTGATGTAGGCAAGTGCCACTGGTATACACCCCAGCAAGAGGATGAGGAAAGGAATGAGTAATGTCATGACAATGAACGACTTCTTGCCCACCATAGTCATGTACTCATGCTGTATTATCAGTTTCAGTTTATTCATTTTTTTGAAAGGGAATAAAGATGATAAAGGAATTAAAGGAGTTAAAAAAAACAATCTCCCTGAAACTTAACACTTACTACTTGTTCTGCACTGTCTCGATAAATATTTCGTTCATACTGGGCAGTTGCTCGGTGATGCCGGTGAGAGTGTAGTTGTCGTTGAGCCAGGCTATTGTATCGCGCAGTGCAACACCCTCGTTTAGCTTGATGAGAGTGCCACGAATCTCGTCACTTGGCACAATCTCAAACATATTCTCATTAGCCTCAATCGCCTCACAACCAGCAACATCAACCATAAAGAGATTCTTCTTGTGCTGCTGCTTGATGTCTCCAACCTTGCCCTCAAGCACAACACGTGCATGATTGATAAGGGTGATTTGCTCGCAGATTTCTTCCACACTCGCCATATTGTGGGTCGAGAACAGGATGGTGGCACCCTCGTCGCGCAGCTGCAGAATCTCGCGCTTGAGCTGCTCGGCGTTCACAGGGTCGAAGCCCGAGAACGGCTCATCAAAAATGAGCAGTTGCGGGCGATGAATCACGGTGGTGATGAACTGAACCTTCTGCTGCATGCCCTTCGACAGCTCCTCCACCTTGCGGTTGCGCCACTCGGTGAGCTCAAACCGTTCCAGCCATTTTTCCATCTCGCTCACAGCAAGATTCTTGGGCATGCCCTTGAGTCGTGCCAAATACACTATTTGGTCGGCAACCTTGATTTTTTTATACAGGCCGCGCTCCTCGGGCAGATAGCCAATGTTGGCAATATCTTTGTCTTCGAGCGGCTTTCCATTAATCATCACCGTGCCACTGTCGGGGCGGGTGATGCGATTGATGATGCGAATGAGTGTGGTCTTGCCAGCACCATTGGGTCCAAGTAGGCCATAGATGCACCCTTGCGGCACATGCAAGTCAACGTTGTCGAGCGCAAGGTGACCGTCATACTGCTTCACAACACTGTTAACGTCAATGAAATTCATGATAATTTTGTAATAATAATTTGCACAAAGATAGTCATTTTTACTGTAAAGAAAAGATTAGAGCGTTTTTTTTAGTAATTTTGCAAGCAAATGTTCACATTCACATTCCTTATAGGACTCATGTCGCAACTGTGCTACGGATTGCGGCAACTGGTGCAATGGGTCATGACCGAGCGTCTCAAGCGCGTGGTGTCGCCCACAGGTTACTGGGTATTCAGCCTGGCTGGCTGCTGCTTCATGCTCACCTATGGCTGGCTGCGCGAGGACATCGTCATCCTGGTGGGGCAGATGCTCTCGTTCTATGTCTACGTGCTCAACCTCGACTACAAGGGAGCTTGGCGACGCATTCCGCGCCCCATTCGCATTGTGCTCTATTGCGTGCCGGTGATAGCTCTAATCGCCACTGCCTTGAATGCTCCACACCTCATCGACCGTTTTATCCACAACCCCGAAATACCGCTGTGGCTCATGCTTTACGGCACCTGCGCACAACTCATCTTCCTCTCTCGCTACGCCTATCAGGTGGCCTATTCGGTCCGCCGACACGAGTCGTGCCTGCCGCCTGTGTTCTGGCTCATAAGCGTGGTGGGAGCATCCCTCACCCTCATCTACGGCATCATACGCCTCGACCCCATCCTCATGCTCGGACAGAGCATCTCCATCTTGATTTTCTCACGCAACCTCTACGTGGGCTGGCGATATTCGAAGAATGCGTGATTGCCGTCAGACAAGTCAGACATATCCCACGCGTTTGAAATATACAAAATCTGCACCCAAAACTTTTTTAGAAATATTTCTCTTTTTCTTACTCATTATTTAAAAATAATGACTACCTTTGCCGTAAATATAAACCGACGCTAACTAAACAATTCATACTATTTATTAACTTTTTAACTCTCAACTTTTTATGAAGAAAGTATTATCTCTCGTAATGTTGGCTCTGCTCTCAGTTGGTGCATGGGCAAGTGAGATTACTCTCAACACTAACAATGTTGACCTCTCTTGGACAGCAGTTGGCAATGACCAAACTACTACTTCTCAAGGCATTACCATCTATTATGCCAAAGCTGGCTCTAATACCCCAACTTCTCAGGGCTTGACTGCCAATCACATTCGCTTCTACAAGAGCACTACCGTTAAGATTTCGGCTGCTAGCCCAATCACTAAGATTGTCTTTACTCCTGATGGATCTTATACTGCCGCTGATTGCTTCACTCCAAATGTGGGCACAATGTCAGGACAGCAGTGGACAGGAAGCGCTTCTGAAATTACTTTCACGATGGCGGCTCAGTATCGTTGTAAGAAAATGGTTATTACCCTTGAGGATGGCAGCGTTGCTACTCCTTACTTCACCCCTGCTGAAGGCACCTATTATGGTCCAACAGATGTTACCATCCATGGTCAGGAAGGCTCTACCGTTTATTACACTCTCGACGGCAGCAATCCAACAACCAACAGCGCAGTTTACAGCACTCCTATCACCGTTTCACAAACTACTACTGTTAAGGCAATGGCAGTTCTTAACGGCAACAACAGCGATGTAGCAAGCGCTACTTACACCATCGAGACTGCTCCTACTGTTGCCAACATCGCAGCTTATGCAGCTCTTACTGACAACTCCAACGCTGCTATCAGCAACCCAGTAGTTGTTACTTATGCTAACGGCCAGAACACCTACGTTAAGGATGCTACTGGTTTCCTCTGCATCTATGGCAACGAGCTCAGTGGTAAGTACAGCCAAGGCGATGTTATCCCTGCTGGCTTTGGTGGCTTGAAGACTACCTACAACAATGGTGCTGAGATGCACTTCCCACTCTTCGGCTTTGTAGATGCAACCGAGACACAGTCTGTACAGCCTGATGAGGTTACTGTAGCCAACTTTGGCAACAGCCAGATGTGGCAGTATGTTGTTCTCAAGGGCGCTCAAATCACTTACCACAACGGCAAGTATCTGGGCTTCCGTGTTGACAACAGCACCGACTCTGTTGCAGGTTTCAACTCGTTCAACATCTCTCTTCCCGACCTTGACGCTACCTACGACATCTATGGTATCGTAACAAGCTATCAGGGCAATATCCAGATGTACCCCATCGAATTTGTTGACACCAACCCAACCACCGTTGCCAGCATCGCCGAGCTTCTCGCCCTCGAGACCGGCAAGAACGCTACCTTCACTACTCCTGTAACAGCTGTTTACCACAGTGGCAAGCAACTCTACATCAAGGACGTAAATGATGACTTCATGCTCGTTTACGGCTCATTGAGCAACACCTACAACAACGGTGACGTACTCAATGACATCGCTGGTAACTGGACAATTCACAATGGTTTGACCGAGATTATTCCTGTTGCAGCAACATTTGGAGAGGCAACTCCTGGCACTCCAGTAGAGCCTGAGACTCTCGCTATCGAGGAGATTAGCCAAGACTTGATTCACAGCTATCTGCGCATCGAGAATTGTACAATTGACAACAATGGTATAGCAGAGAGTGATTTAGGTCGCAACTTCAACCTCACCGACGAGACTGGCACAATGATTATGCGTCTGAACTTCAGTGAGGTTACAATTGGTGAGGACTTCGACTATGACGCTACCTACAACGTGGAAGGCTTCCTCGCTTACTACAAGAAGAGCGACGGCACTGTAGAGCAGCTCCAGTTCTATCCTAACCTCATCGAGAAGGTGGGTGGCACTGTAACTCCCAAACCTGGCGACGTTAACGGCGACGAAACTGTTACTGCAGCCGACGTGACTATGCTCTACAACATCCTCCTTAACGATGACTGGACTGGCGTAGTTAATGGTGACCAGAACGGTGACAACGAAATTACTGCAGCCGATGTTACCGCTGTTTACAACATCCTGCTTGGTAACTAATCCCAAGAGCAACAGTCACAACGACTGACACATCTAAAAGAGGCGAGCTTTTCAAGGGCTTGCCTCTTTTTTTGTGGTTATGTCTATAGTTATTCAAAAAAAGTGTGTAACTTTGTAAGTTCCAAACGAATCATTAACCACACCCATTTTATAGACTATGACACGATTAACACGTTCCTTTTCTCTAATTGCCGTGCTTGTGTGCTGCATTACGATACAGGCGGCATCATTTACCTACACCGTGCCCAAGCACGAGTTCCGCTCGGCATGGGTGGCAACCGTGTGGTGCCTCGACTGGCCCGAGACACAGGCCTATGGTACCAACGCCGAGGCGAAGCAGAAGGCGCAGCTCGACCGCATGCTCGACTCGCTAAAGAACAACAATTTCAACGCAATCAACTTCCAGGTGCGCTCGATGTGCGACGCCATGTATGAGTCGAGCTACGAGCCCTGGTCAAGCTACCTCACTGGCACTCGTGGTCAGGTGCCCACGTGGGACCCCTTGGCCTATGCAGTGGAGGCTTGTCACCAGCGAGGCATGGAGTGTCACGCATGGATCAACCCCTACCGCTACAGCAGCAACGGCATTGACCAGTGGGACGCCGCCGGCACCCCCCAAGACATGGAATTGCGGCAGTCGGGACTGCTGTTGAGTGCTGGCAGCTACGTTGTCCTCGACCCGGCTCGCGACGAGACGGTGGAGCGCATCGTGAACGTGTGCCATGAAATAATCACAAAATATGATGTCGACGGAATCCTCTACGACGACTACTTCTACCCCGACGGCATCAGCGCCGACAGCAACGCTGGCGATTACCAGGAATGGCTCGACAGCAACGTTGACATGACACTGGGCGACTGGCGACGAGCCAACGTGAACCGCATGGTGCGCGCCGTCTATAACATGATTCAGGAAACGCGTCCCGACATTCGCTTTGGCATCTCGCCCGCCGGTGTGGCTGGAACTTCGGCTCCCAACTATGGCTTGCCACATTGTCCTGCCGGCAGCGACTGGCAGTACAACACCATCTACAGTGACCCCTTGGCGTGGCTCAATGAGCAGACCATCGACTACATCTCGCCACAAGTATACTGGAAGATAGGCGCCACTGCCGACTACAGCAAAATCGTGCCCTGGTGGAACCAGGTGTGCGACTACTTCGACCGTCAACTCTTTGTGTCAAACTCCATCTCGGGAATGACAAACACGAGCACCGAGCTCCAGCACGAGGAGTATGCCAACGAGGTGCAACTCAACCGCGACTACAGCTTCGACGATGCGCCAGGCGCCATCTTCTACAGCTGTAAATACCTCTACCGCACCAGCAACCGCGAGGAGCTGGCAACCTATCTCAAGCGCAAAGTATTCACCCACCCTGCCCTTCCACCGGCAATGCCGTGGAAACCAGGCATCGACCCAGGAGTGGTGACCAACCTTGCAAGCAACGACCATGTGCTCTCGTGGAATGGATTTGACAACTATAAATACTCTATATATGCTGTGCCCAACAGCGTAGAGCCCTCTCAATTCAACAAAGAGGCCGAGATGCTGCTCGACGTGAGCTACACCACCAGCTACACCATCCCCGAGGGAGCGCGCTATGGCTATTACTATGCCGTGTGCCCTGTCGACCGCACCGACAACGAATTTGAACCAGCATTCCTCATTCCACCAGCCGACCAGCAGCTCGACGCCCCTGTGCTCATCTCGCCCGACAACGGCGCCCTCGTCCCCGACCCGTTCACTATGAGCTGGGAAGCAGTGCCCAATGCTCAAGGCTACATGATTGAGCTGGCAACCAACGAGGACTTCAGCGATGTGCGCCGTCAGACCACTACTGCCACAAGCATCTCGTCGAGCGCCTTCGGAGAATTCCTGCCACGCAACTACTATTGGCGAGTGCGCGCCTGCGCCGAGGGCTACAGCGACGGCGTGAGCGAGACACGCTGGTGCTCGCCACAGGTGTTCACCATCATCTATCCCGAGAACAATCAGGACAACATCCACCCCTCGTTCACCGCACAGTGGCTCACCGGCGGCTCTGATGCCGAAGCCACACTCGAGATTGCCAGCGACGACAATTTTGAAAACATCGTCTTCACAGGGACATCGACGACCGGCGAACTTGCCGTTCCAAAATACACCCTCGTGCCAGGCAACTATTATTATATGCGTGTTCACATGATAGACAACGGCAACTATCGCGAGACTGGCACTGTGACCTTCAAGACAGCCTATTTAGAAGCTACTCCACCCACCTTTGCCATACCAACGGCAGGAGGAACACTCTACAGCGACCAGCACGTCACTGTCGACCGCCAGGAGGCTGCTGTGAGCTACACCATCGAGATTTCGACCAGTGCCACTACATGGGGACGAACTCGTTTTGTGGAGACAGTGCGCGACTTCGCCTACTTCACCACCTTGACAGCCGGTGAGATAAAGGTCAACAACAAGCTCTTGGAGGACGGCAAGACCTACTATGCTCGTGCACGAGCCAGCTACAACACCGAGAGCGGAGCCGCCAACACTCCCTACGGCGAGGTCATTTCCTTCGTCTACAACAGCGGCACTGCCCCTGTGGCAACCTTTGGCGATGTGAACGGTGATGGCAATGTCACTGCCGCCGATGTCACAGCACTCTATGACCTGCTGCTCAACAACGACTATACCAACATCGTCAATCCCGATGTGAACGGCGACGGCAACATCACCAGTGGCGACATCACAGCGGTTTATAACATCCTGTTGGGAAATTAGGACCCAAAAGAAAGCACACAATTCAACTGCATCACAATTAACCCGAATCGGACAATAAGCATCAATTGACCAATTCGGGTTGAAATTTGATGCTAATTTTTGTTACTTAGGCTATTTTTTTGTAATTTTACACGCTCAAATCATAGGTCTACCATGAGATGACGCACTAATTATCTATAACATAGACAATTCAATTAAATCTATATAAAGTATATGAAAAAATTACTTTCCGCATTAGCAATGTTAATGCTTCCGGTTTCGCTCATGGCGAGTGAGGCCGACCTGAAAATGCCCGAGGGCTTTGCTGGTGATGCCAGTGTGCTCTACTGGGGATTTTTAATTGTGATTTTAGGCCTCTTGTTCGGCCTGTGGCAATTCAGCCGAGTGAAAAAACTAAAAGCTCACAGCTCAATGCTCGAGATTGGAAACGTGATTTTCAAGACGTGCTCCACCTATCTCAAGCAGCAAGGCAAGTTCTTAGGAATTCTGTTCCTCTTCATTGGTGCTGCCATCGCTCTGTACTTTGGTTTATTGTCAGGAATGGGTATCGGTTCGGTACTTCTCATCCTTGCATGGACCATTATTGGCATCCTTGGCTCTTATGCCGTGGCCTGGTTTGGTGTGAGAATGAACACCCTGGCCAATAGCCGCATGGCGTTTGCTTCGCTTCGCCGCCGCCCTCTCGACCTGTTGAACATTCCATTGTCGGCAGGAATGAGCATTGGTGTAGTCCTTATCTGCGTTGAGCTGCTGCTCATGCTTGTGATTCTGCTGTTTATGCCCGAGGACTTGGCAGGCAGCTGCTTCATTGGCTTTGCCATTGGTGAGTCGCTGGGAGCAAGTGCCCTGCGTATCGCTGGTGGTATCTTCACCAAGATTGCCGACATCGGTAGCGACCTGATGAAGGTGGTATTCAAGATTGGCGAGGACGACCCACGCAACCCCGGTGTGATTGCCGACTGTACTGGCGACAACGCTGGTGACTCGATTGGCCCCACTGCCGACGGCTTCGAGACCTACGGTGTAACTGGTGTTGCTCTCGTATCGTTCATCCTGCTGGCTGTTCCAACCGAATATCAAGTGCCATTGCTCGTGTGGATTTTTGTAATGCGCATTCTGGGTGTTATAACCTCGGTGCTCTCTTACTATATCAACGGCGCACTTTCAAAGTCTAAGTACAACAAGGCCGATGACCTCGACTTCGAGAAGCCACTCACCAGCCTGGTTTGGATCACTTCCATCTTCTCAATCATCGCCACATTTGCTGCAAGCTATTTCCTGCTCAGCGACCTGGGTAGCAACTGGTGGATTGGCCTTGCAACCATTATCTCTTGCGGCACTTTGGGTGCAGCACTTATCCCAGAGATTACCAAGCTTTTCACCTCGCCAACATCAACTCACGTCAAGGAGGTTGTAGAGACCTCTAAGCAAGGTGGTGCATCGCTCAACATTCTGTCGGGTCTTGTATCTGGTAACTTTGGCGGATTCTGGACTGGAATGGTATTCTTCCTGCTCATGTTCATCGCTTATGTGGCATCGTCACAATTTGATATGGTTCCACTTCTTGGCCCCTACTTTTCAATCTTCGCATTCGGCCTTGTGGCATTCGGCATGTTAGGTATGGGTCCTGTGACTATCGCTGTCGACAGCTATGGTCCTGTTACCGACAATGCACAGAGTGTCTATGAGCTCTCGCTCATCGAGGACGATATAGAGAAAGCTAAGACCGACATCGAGAACGACTTCGGCTTCACCCCCGACTTCGAGAAAGCTAAATATTACCTTGAGGCCAACGACGGAGCTGGCAACACATTCAAGGCTACTGCAAAACCAGTGCTCATTGGTACTGCCGTTGCTGGTGCAACAACCATGATTTTCTCGCTCATCCTCATGATTCAGAAAACTCTGGGTGTTGATCCCGCAAGCATCCTCAACCTGTTGAACCCCTACTCAATCCTTGGTTTCATCCTGGGTGGCTGTGTAGTATTCTGGTTCACTGGTTCGTCAATGCAGGCTGTTACCACTGGTGCAAACCGTGCTGTTGACTTCATTAAGAACAATATCAAGCTCGATGCCAACGCTCCCAAGAAGGCCGACATCAGCAAGAGCCAAGAGGTAGTGAAAATCTGTACCGAGTATGCACAGAAGGGTATGCTCAACATCTTCATCGCCATCTTCTGCTTCGCACTTGGATTTGCTTGCCTGTCATCACCAAGCGGATTTGGTGGCGACGACGCAGTTTGTCTCTTCGTTAGCTACTTGATTTCAATTGCCGTGTTTGGTCTGTTCCAGGCAGTATTCATGGCCAACGCCGGTGGCGCTTGGGACAATGCCAAGAAGGTGGTTGAGGTAGACCTCAAGGCCAAGGGTACTGAGCTTCACGATGCAAGCGTTGTGGGCGACACCGTGGGCGACCCCTTCAAGGATACCAGCTCGGTGGCACTCAACCCCATCATCAAGTTCACAACCCTCTTTGGTGTGCTGGCGATGGAGATTGCCATCAGCGAGAGTTTCCGCGACCTGGCACCCTACTTTGGTTGGGCATTCGTGCTGATTGCAGTTTACTTTGTTTACCGCTCGTTCTACAAGATGAAATCGTTCTAAACAAACAACACACATTATTATATTAGAAAATCCCTGCCGCAAAACCACGGCAGGGATTTCTTGTTTTTATCAATAAAGGCTTTCCAAACCTTTAGTCTACAAGAATCGCTCTTGGTTGATGATGAAGCCCACTTCCTTGAAGCGATAATCATGTAGTGTTTTGTCGCTCATGTGACGCAAAGTGAGAATGCCATCGGGAGCCACATTATCTATGACCGCCATGAATGGCGGGCCGCTGGGGGTGACGAAAGTGTGGGGCTCGCCGTCGTAGCGATAGAGCTTTTCCAAATATCTCTTGTGGAGATTTTCAAGCTGCTGTTGTGTGCCGTCAAAGTTGCAATACCTCTCAAGAATCTCACTCAGCCGCTCGTTTATCACATTCATGTCATAGGTCTTGCCCGTGATTTGTGAGAGCGATACTGGATTGGGAGCATTGCTCAGAAACATCTGTTGGTTGATATTCACTCCCACCCCAACGATACTATAGTCAATGCCATTCTCACCAAGAGAGTTCTCGATAAGAATGCCGGCAATCTTGCGCTCGCCATAATAGATGTCGTTAGGCCACTTGATTTTAAAGCCCGAAGCATAATTCTCAAGCTCATCGACTATTGCAAGCGACACAGCCTCGCTGATAGCGAACTGCTCTTTCACACCCACATTGGGCTTCTTGACAAGCAACGACAATGTGGTATTCTTGCCTGGCTCGGCTTCCCAGGAGTTTCCCTTCTGCCCACGGCCAGCAGTCTGCATAAAGGCTATTATCACGGTGCCCGATGGCAAGAAGTCCACATTACGCTTCACATAATCGTTGGTAGATGCGGTCTCCTGAAGTAAAATGGTGTTAGGCATCAAAAAAAAACTTTACTATGGGTTTAGGGAAACGTCATTTTCAATGTGCGTGAGTCATCATCGGGGTTTACAATGATGTCGACGCGCACTGTATCGTCGGGGAGCAATCCCTCGATGCGCTCGGGCCACTCTATCAGGCACACTGCGCCGCAGTCGAAATAGTCTTCGGCACCGATGTCCTGCGCCTCGGCCTCGTTCTCAAGGCGATAGCAGTCGAAGTGGTAGATGAGCTCGGCTGTAGTGTCGCTGCGATACTCATTGATAATGGCAAACGAGGGGGAAGAGGTGATATCGGTCTCCACACCCAGCTGCTTGCACAGTGCGTTGATAAAAGTAGTTTTTCCCGCACCCATCTCGCCATAGAAGGCAAACACGGTGTAGTCGCCCATCTGGGCCATGAAGTTGCGGGCTGCATCGTCGAGCTGCTCAAGCGATGCTATGTTGATTTCTATTGTCTTCATATTTTTAATTAGTGGAATTAAAAGAGAAATGTGTAAAATACCACAAAACTTGTAGCCGCGCGGCTACACTTAACACTTAGAACTTAATTAAAGTTTCTCGCCGTAGACGAGGTCGCCGGCGTCGCCCAGACCAGGCACGATGTAGCTGTGCTCATTGAGTTCATGGTCGATGTCGCATGTCCATATTGTGAGGTTCTCGTTGGGGATATTTTTCTGCACAAACTCAATAGCCTGATCGGTGGCAATGACCGACGCCATGTGCACGTGCTTGGGAACACCGCGGCTTAGCAAAGCCTTGTAGGCAAGCGCCATCGACAGTCCTGTCGCAAGCATGGGGTCGACGATGCAAAGCACCTTGTCTTCGATAGATGGGCAAGCGAGGTACTCGATTTTCACATCAAACTTGTTGGGGTCGTGTGCGTCATACTTGCGATAGGCGCTCACAAAACCATTCTCGGCCTTGTCATAGTAATTGAGGAATCCCTCGTGCAGAGGCAGTCCAGCACGCAAGATGGTAGCCAGCACCACCTTGTCGGCAATGATATTGGTCTTAGCCACCGCCAGCGGTGTGACAGTATCCACAGTCTTATATTCCAGGCGCTTTGAGATTTCGTAGGCCATTATCTGCCCCAGTCGATGCACGTTGGCACGGAACCGCAGCCTGTCTTGCTGCACTACATTGTCACGAATTTCACTCATAAACTGGCTTACCAGAGAATTGTTCTCACAAAGATTGATAATTTCCATAATTTCTCAATTTATGATTTGTTTGCTAAATAATTGTCAAGAATCTGTCGCGAAAGCTGCTTGTCATAGGTTAGCTGCGCCCGCAGTTGCTCGATGCTCCCCAACTTGAACTCTAAACGCAAGAAGCGCACGAAATGCAGTGTGATGGGCTTGCCATAGATGTCGCTGTCGAAGTCAAAGATATTCACCTCTATTGAGATGTTGTCGCCATTGTCGAGAGTGGGTCGGCGACCAATGTTCACCATACCCTCGTACCACCGCTGGTCGACATTGACCATCACAGCATAGGCACCATTGTGCGGCAAAATGATATTCTTGTCGATTTCGCCAATGTTGGCTGTAGGGAATCCTATTCCTCTTCCGTTATGGAAGCCATGCACCACCTTGCCGGCAAGCTCAAAAGGATGCCCCATGCAGTTCATAGCATCCTCTACCCTACCACCAGCGATGAGCTGGCGCACAATGGAGGAACTCACCGGAGCATGCTCTCCCAAGTATTCGGGGGCTTTCACCACCTCAACTCCCACATTCCTGCCTTGCTCCACATAATGCGCAAACGATTTGTTGCGCTCGTGGCCAAAGCGGTGGTTGTAACCCATCACCAGAGTGTCGACATGGTACCGGTCGTGCAGCATGAGCATGAAATCCCTTGCCGACAGTTTCGACAACCGGTCGTCAAAGTCAAGCAAGATGAGATATTGTGGGTCATGAGAAGTGATAGCCTCGATTTTCTTGTCAAGGGTCATCAGCGCACGCGGGCTGCCATCGGGGTTAACCACCTGCTGCGGGTGTTGCTTGAAGGTGATAACGGCACTGCTTTGACAACGCTTCTGAGCCTCCTGCTTGAGAGCATCGATGAGAGTGATGTGGCCTAAATGCATGCCGTCAAACATGCCTATCGTGGCCGTGAGCCTCACACCCGAATCCTCAATCATGTCACAAGCCGACAACGTTTTCATTGCTGTTCAAGTTGAGTGATGATATCCATGAATTCGCTACCTGGTGTCACGAGGGCCGTTTTAAAGCCCAAACGGGCTGCCGCATCAAGGTTTTCCTGACCGTCATCAAAGAAAAGAGTCTCCTCAGGGACTATGCCCATTGTTGAAATGGCATACTCAAAAATCTTGCGGTCGGGCTTGTTGCTGCGGGCTTTATAGGACACGGTAATGCCATCGAAATAGGCATTAACATCAAGACCCTCTTGAGCAAAGGCACGTGCTATCACACCCTCAAACATGAGAGGGTTAGTATTGGACAGTATATAGGTCTTGTATCGCTTGCGCAGCTGCCTGAGCGATTGCAGGCGATGCAAAGGGATTCCCACTATGAAGGAGCTGAAAGCGTGGTCCATCTGCTCGTCGGTCACACCTTGAGGCATGAGCGGTCTGAGCTCTTGATGGAACTCTTCGAGAGTGACATCACCGTTCTCAAGCGCAAAAAAAGGCCCGTCCTGCTTGTAGAGTCCCACAAGCCTCTCGGGGGCTTCCATGCCAAGACGACGCAACTCCTCGAGGCATCGGTCACGCTCGATATCGACAATCACTCCTCCCTGATCGAAGAGCAAGTTCTTGATACCCTTTATGGTTGTCATGAACGATTAAGATGGCATTTGTTTCTTTATAATGCGCATGGTGTCGTTGCACAGCTTGATGAAGACCTCGCGGTTCTTGAGCAAGCTACTGGTCTTCACCTGCCTGTCTAAGCCCTTGAAAATAAATCCTGTGTCGCTCGACTCAAGAGCACGCATCGCTGCTATGGCACCATCCTCGGGATTGTGAATCAGCGTTTGTCCCACACGGTCGCGCACCATGTCGAGCCAGTGGCTCAAGGTGAGCATGCCGGCATTGACAATGCCTGGGTCGGCACAGTTCACCGTCACATGACGAGTGCGCAACGTTGTCGACATGTAGATGGAGAACAAAGTAAGGGCAAGCTTGCTTTGCGCAAATGTCGTGAGTGGCACAAAGTTGTTGACAGCAGGAAATTCATAGGGCAGTGAGGTGAGATTGCGCATCAGCGATGTTGTCATCACAATGCGTCCGCCCTTCTCTTGGAACAGCGGCACCATGAGCATCGAGAGCAACACCGTGCTCAAGAAGTTGACTTGGATAGTATACTCATAGCCATCGACCGATGTCTTGCGACGGCGTGTGAGCACAGCCGAGTTGTTGATAAGAGCGGCGACAGGTCGTTTCAAATCTTTTAGCTCGGCAACAAAAGCTTTTACTCGAGCAAAAGAACTCAGGTCGAGATGCATGGCTGTGATGTCATTGTTGAGAGTCATGCCGATGAGCTCTTGAGCAAGTTTTATTCCCTTGTCCAGGTCGCGGCTGGCAAGAATCAAAGACTTGCCTTGAGAAGCCAGGCGCTTGGCAATCACTTTTCCCATAGCACCAGTAGCACCAGTGACAATGTACAAAGGCTTACTGGAATTGCCCTGTGACTGCTCGATAGTTTTGTTTTCTTCTTCCATTCTTTTTATTGCTTATAGTAACTGTTGCAAAGGTAAAGAAAAAAGTGCAAACAATGAATTATTTATTAATTAAAATACGTGAATAAGCCTCGTTGAACTTCCCGGGGATGGCGTTGCGGTTTAAGAACACATAGGTGGTATTGATGGCGATATAGTTTTTGCGCATGTACCATGTGCCCTCGTGTGCACCAGACTTGCCCCATGAGTTCTTGACCATATAGTACTCGTTGCCATGCTGGTCCCTGGCCTTGCCATAGATGAGCATTACGTGGTCGTAGGTCGATGCCCAGTTATCGAAACGCTCCTGACGCAACTCCTGTGTGGGCACCATCTCTTCTTGAGCCAGTCCTTGACGGTCAAAGCCATTGCCGCTCACGTCTCCACCCCAGCACAAGTTGTAGCCGTTGTCAAGAGCTGTATCGATGACCGTCATCAACTCATCGAGGGGAACATTGTAGCTCAATCGCTGGCGCCATTTGTAAGGAGCTTCGATATTGAACCAGCTGTAAAACGGGTGATGCGTGTAGCTTGTAACACTGATATAATCGTCAAGGTCAAGCTGCAGGCTGTTGAAGAACGAAACGGGAGTGTACTCCTTCCCCTGATAGGTGAAGCGCTCGGGACATTTGCCCAAATAAGCATCGAGAATGCCTTGCAAGCCATCTTTCCACTGCGACGACAAGACCTTGCCGTCTTCGGTCTTGGCAATCGACTCCACATAGGGAGTCAGAACCCTGAAAAACTCGGTGAAGTTGGCCAACGAGTCACCAATGAGCGAGCCTGGAGCAGGCATAGCCTCCTCGGGGCAGATGCCATGATTGGCGAGAACCCAGAGCACATCGTCGGCGCTGCCACCCTCCGAGAAGCGGCTGCATCCATGCATGCGCACGTGGTATATAGCCTGGTCCATATAGTTCTTGTTGGCGACAAACATCTCACACAAGTCATAGCTTTTACCCGTTTTCTTCAATATTTCACCTTCGAAGAAAGCCAACGTTGCAAAATCCCAGCACGTACCACTGCGATTCTGGTTCTTGATCGAGGTGATGGGATTCTCTTTGATAGTCGTGAACACTAAATCCTCTTTACTCTCTTGGTTTTGAGCCTGAACTTGAATGACACAAGCAAGCCCAAGCATTAATAACAGTATTTTTCTCATTGCTGTTGGTTTTTTTCTTAATGGTGTATAATATCACTTGATATCAAAGTCCTTGAAAGTGACATTGGGGTTGCCGGCATCGTTGAGATGCAACCTTATAGTTCGACACGGATCTTTGGGGCTCTTCAGCACACCCACATTTACCGAGAGATAGAAATCGCGCCAGTAGAACACACTGTCTTGCGGAGTGCCGAGCAGGTCATGAACGAGATAGGCTTGAACGGTATCGTTTCCGCGAGTGTCGCCGTCGATAAGCATATACAGGAATCGGTTTTTGCCAGTGTGCTCAATCTGCCCGTAGATGTTGAGAAACTCCCCTGTTCGCCACGCACTTTGGAGCCTGATGGGATGCATAGAATAGGTGTCGATGGGATTTCTATTCACCCTGATTGAGTCGCTGAAGATTCGGGTGTAAGAGCGTGCGTCGATATTCCAATAGGTGCCATCGGGGGCCTTGTGGTTGATGGCATAATAAAGCAGCACACGTGAGTCCTTGTCCACTTTACTCGGTGCCGAGACTGTTGTGTATAGCACTACTGGCGGCTCGTCGTCATGTCCTTCAAGGCGGAACACAGCGTGATTGTCGGCGTCAAGACCTGTATAGGTCACCAAGTCAACAAGCTGGGTTTCAAAGGCAGGGTCGAGCTTGCCGTCATGGCTCCTGTCGCAGGCCGAGAGTGACAGCAGAGCGATGGACACTATTATAAAAAACTGTTTCAAAGTGTGTTATATTTCTATATTCGGGTCAACGATGATACCATCACGCATGTGTAGCACTCGGTCCACGTGGGCATTGCTGGCAAGCGTCTCATCGTGCGTGACGATAACGAAAGTCTGTTTGAACTTGTCGCGCAGGTCGAAGAAAAGCTTGTGCAGCTCGAGTTTGTTCTGCGTGTCGAGCGAGCCCGAAGGCTCGTCGGCAAGGATGAGCTTGGGACTGTTGATGAGAGCTCTCGCCACTGCCGCCCTCTGTCTCTCGCCACCACTCAATTGCGACGGCTTGTGATCCAGTCGCGGTGTCAAGCCCAGGTAGTCGAGAAGCTGACGTGCTTTTTCATAGGCTTCGGCCTTCTTAGCTCCGCCAATGAGAGCAGGAATCGCCACATTCTCAAGTGTGGTGAACTCCGGCAACAACTGGTGGAACTGGAACACGAAGCCAATGTTGCTGTTACGGAAGCGAGCCAGCTCTCGTTGCTTGAGCTTGAGAACATCGATTCCGTCAAACAGCACCTGTCCGCTCTGTGGAGCATCGAGGGTGCCAATGATTTGTAGCAGAGTTGTCTTGCCTGCGCCACTGGGTCCCACGATTGCGACAATCTCGCCGTCGTTGATAGTGACCGAGACGTTGCGCAGCACCTCAAGGTCGCCGTATCGTTTTGTTATGTTGAGTGCTTGAATCATATAGTTAAGAGTTGAGAGGGGAGAGTTGAGAGGGGAGAGAAAGCAAGCCGTGCTTGCTGTTGGGCTCTCTTCACTCTTAACTCTTCCCTCTCAACTAAACTTAGGGCTTAACGCCGAGGTTGTACATGATAAACGACTGGATGTCGGTATACTCGTCAATCACCTTGCTCAGTGGCTTGCCGTGGCCGTGACCAGCATTGACATCGATGCGGATGAGTTTCACGGCATTGCCGGTGTTGCTTGCTTGCAGCTGAGCGGCATACTTGAACGAGTGGGCGGGTACCACGCGGTCATCGTGGTCGCTGGTGGTGACCATGATTGGTGGGTAGGGAGTGCCGTCATTCTTGATGGTGTGCAGGGGTGAGTAGCCCAAGAGGTATTCAAACATCTCCTTGCTGTCGTCGCTGCGACCATAGTCGGGTGCCCAGTTCCATCCAATAGTGAACTTGTGGTAACGAAGCATGTCCATAACACCCACTTGTGGCACTGCAGCTCCCCACAGGTCGGGACGCTGGTTTACAACGGCTCCCACAAGGAGACCGCCGTTGCTGCCACCGTTGCAGGCAATTTTGCCTTTCTTGGTATAGCCTTGAGAGATGAGCCACTCGGCAGCAGCAATGAAGTCGTCAAAGACGTTCTGCTTCTGCATCTTGGTACCGGCCTTGTGCCACTGCTCGCCATATTCGCCACCGCCACGCAGGTTGGTATAGGCGCAAATGCCACCCTTGTCAATCATGGCGAAAGGAGTGCGTGCGTAGCTGAAGCCTGGGTTCATCGACACGTTGAAACCGCCATAACCATAGAGGAACACTGGTCGCTTGCCATCTTTCTTCATGCCCTTCTTGTAGATGAGGAACATGGGAATCATTGTTCCGTCCTTGCTGGGGTAGAACACTTGCTCGGTCACATAATCAGCAGGATTGAGGGCAACCTTGGGTTGGAAGAAGGGGGTAGACTCCCCTGTCTCGGCATTGTAGCTGTAGATAGTGCTTGGGAAAGTATAGGAAGTGAAGTTGTAGAAAATCTCGCTACGAGTGTTCTTGCAGCTGAAGCCCACCGAACCCAATGCCGGAAGCTTGATTTCGTTAATTTCATTGCCATTGGCATCATAGAGATAGGCATGAGTGCTGGCATCGCGGTCATAGGTGACAATAAACTTGTGGTTCGACATCTGGATGCCGCTGAGCACCCACTGCTTCTCGGGGATGAACTCGGTGAAGTTCTTTGAACTCAGGTTGTTGGCATCATAGGCAAGCACCTTGTAGCAAGGCGCGTTTTGGTTGGTCATCACATAAATCTTGCCATTGTCGACACCTATTGGAGCAAAAGAGTACTCGCCGTCGTCGGCGATTTTCACATAGTGTGGATTCAGGCTCTTGAGATCCTTCACATAGAGCGAATTGCCTTCACCGGCACTCTGGAGGATGAAGACGTAGCGCTCTTCCTCATCGACACCCACCTGGTTGAAGAGCAGCGGGTCGCTGTAGCTGCGGAACTCTAAATAGTCCTCACTCTGTGGAGTGCCCAACTTGTGATACATCACCTTGTGCCACTCGTTCATCGACGACTTGGCATCCTCGGGCTGGTCGTAGGCGCTATAGAAGAATCCGTCGCCAAGCCACTGTGCATCGGTGAATTTTGCCCACACGATGTGGTCGTCGAGCATCTTGTCGGCAACAAGGTCATGAACTATAATCTCGTTCCAGTCGCTGCCGTTGCGGGTGATGGTATAGGCAGCATAGCGTCCGTCCTTGGAGAAATTGATGCTCTGCAAAGCCACGGTTCCATCCTGGCTCAGAGTGTTAGGGTCAAACACCATTCTTGGCTCTCCATCGAGTTGGTCCTTGACATAGAGTACACTCTGGTTCTGCAATCCATCGTTATAGAAGTAATAAATTTTATCTTTTACATAGAAAGGAGTGCCCATCTTGGCATAGTTGGCAAGCTCGGTGAGGCGTGCCCTAATCTTGTCGCGGAAAGGGATTTTGCTGAGATAGGCTTGAGTGATGTCGTTCTCGGCTTTTACCCACTGTGCTGTCTCGGAGCTGTTGTCATCTTCGAGCCAACGGTAAGGGTCGGCGACTTTTGTGCCGAAATAGTCGTCGACAACATCTACGGTTTTAGCCTGCGGATAATTGATTTTTTGCTGGGCAGCAGCGCTGCCGGCAACTAAGAGTGCTGCGCACATGATTAATGATTTCTTCATATTGATGGTTATTAAAAAGGGTATCTGTTTATTAATGTGCAAAGATAATAAATAGTTTTCAGTTTTCACTTTTTAGCATCGGTTTTTAGCCCATTATTCGAGTTTTTGGCTTTTATTGAGTTGTTTTTTTGGTAAAATGGAAAAATGCTATTATCTTTGCACCGCACTTTTGTGAGGCGCAATAGAAGTCTACAAGAGCCAGCTGCTCGGATGGTGGAATCGGTAGACACGAGGGACTTAAAATCCCTTGGCCATTGCGGCTGTGTGGGTTCAAGTCCCACTCCGAGTACTTAAGCAGGGGACTTCGCTTTATGAAGTCCTTTGCTTTTTTAATAGCAAGAAAAACATAATTCACTATAAAATTTGTTGACAATGAAAACAAAACCCGATTTAAGATTATCGACGCTGATAAACATCAGCTTTGGATTCTTTGGAGTTCAGATTGCATACGCATTGCAGAGTGCCAATATCAGCCGCATCTTTGCCACCTTGGGTGCCGACCCCCACAACTTGAGCTATTTCTGGATTCTGCCTCCATTGATGGGAATGGTGGTTCAGCCATTGGTTGGTTACTTCAGCGATAAGACTTGGACACGCATGGGACGCCGCATTCCTTACTTGCTGTTTGGTGCCGCTGTTGCCGTTTTGGTAATGTGCATGCTTCCCAACTCTGGCAGTTTTGGTCTTACCGTTGCCGCTGCCATGACCTTCGGCTTGGTATCGTTGATGTTCCTTGACACCAGCATCAACATGGCGATGCAACCATTCAAGATGATGGTTGGCGACATGGTCAACGAGAAACAGAAGACCCAGGCCTTCAGTATCCAGAGCTTCCTGTGTAATGCTGGTTCTCTTGTAGGCTACCTGTTGCCAATTATGTTCACTTATATTGGCATCAAGAACATCGCTCCAATCGGCGAAGTTCCCGACTCGGTGAAATGGGCGTTCTATGTGGGTGCTGCGATTCTCATTGCATGTGTGTTGTACACAATACTCAAGGTGAAGGAGTATACTCCCGAACAAATGGCCGAGTTCCGCGAGGCTACTAAAGAAGAGGACAAGAGTATTGCCGCCGAAACTGGTAAGAGCACAAGCAACTATGGCTTGAAGGTGTTCTTCCAGGTGGGTGTTGTTCAATTCTTCTGCTGGGCAGCGTTCATGTATATGTGGACCTACACCAATGGCACTATTGCCGATACTGTTTGGAACACTCACGACACTGCCAGTGCCGGATATCAGGCTGCTGGTAACTGGGTAGGAGTGCTCTTTGCTATTCAAGCAGTGGGCAGTATGGTATGGGCGCTTGCTCTCCCCAAGTTTAAGAACAATAAGATTGCTTATGCTTTGAGTCTGATAATTGGTGGCCTTGGATTTGTTATGGTTCCTTATTGCACTAATCAGTACTTGCTGTTTGTGCCTTACTTCCTGATTGGCGCCGCTTGGGCTGCAATGCTTGCAATGCCATTCACTCTGGTAACCAATGCCTTTGAGGGCAATCCTCGCATGGGAACTTACCTTGGCTTGTTCAACTGCACCATCTGTGTGCCACAGATTGTTGCCGCTGCCCTCGGTGGCGTAACACTCAAGGCTGTGAACAGTGTTCAAGGCAACATGCTCATCCTGGCAGGTATATTCTTGGCAGTAGGAGCCGTGTGTGTGTTCTTCATCAGCGAGAAGCGCAAAACGACAAAGAATGCATAACTCATAATGCGTTAATACACAACACAGCACTCATCGTGATAGCGGTGGGTGCTTTGTATTTGTGCATAAAACTAATAAGCGATTTCAATTATTCTTTGTAACTTTGCCGGAAATGATAAATCTTTAGACTATATGTATTTCACAGGTATAATTATTGCAATTTGCACATTTCTCACAATAGGCATCTGGCATCCTATTGTCATTAAAACAGAATACTATTGGGGCACAAAAGCCTGGATTATTTACTTGCTGATAGGATTGGTATCGATAGTTGCCGCTCTATTCATAGAGAACACAATAGCCTCGGCTGTTGTGGGGGTTTTTGGTGCTTCGGCACTTTGGGGAATAGGCGAACTGTTTGAGCAGAAAAAGCGTGTTGAAAGAGGCTGGTTTCCCAAGAATCCCAAGCGTTCAAAATAGCTCTGAAACACCCATGACAGCAACGCATTTGTGTTAATTTTTCGGGAAAGCATTGTTGTTATATAAAAAATGTGTATATTTGGAAGTTATTTATTAAAATGCATCAATAGGAGCCTTTTTTTAAACACAGGAACATTTATCACAAAACTTAAAACATATCATAAAATGAAGAAAAAATTATTACTCTTAGCACTCGCCGTGCTGCCGTTCTTGAGCCAAGCTCAGGGATGGCCCGACAACTATGGCGGCGTAATGTTGCAGGCGTTCTGGTGGAACTCCTTCGGCGAAACTCGCTGGGTGAATCTCACCAACCAGGCCGACGAGATTTCACAGTACTTCGACCTCATCTGGATACCTCAGAGCGGTTGGACCGGCAGCGGTGGCTCGATGGGATATGATGTGAAGTATTATTTCAATCAGAGAAGTGCTTTTGGCACCGAGACTGAGCTTCGCGAGCTCATCAGCACCTATAAGGCAAAGGGTACCGGCGTGATTGCCGACGTGGTTGTAAATCACCGTGGAACCCTTACCAACTGGGTTGATTTCCCTGTTGAGACCTATAATGGCGTGACTTACCAGATGACGCCAGCCGACATCACCAAGAACGACGATGGTGGCGCCACACAAACATGGCTCACCCAGCAGCAAGCACTTGGCAATATTCCTGCCAGTGTCACTTTGAGCACCAACAACGACGAGGGTGAAGACTGGGGCGGAATGCGTGACCTCGACCACAAGAGCGAGAACGTGCGCAACGTCATCAAAGCCTATGTTAACTACCTTGCCAACGACTTAGGCTACACTGGTTTCCGCTATGATATGACTCGTGGTTTCTGGGCAAATCGTGTTGCCGAGTATAATGCCGCAGCCGGTGTCCAGTTCTCAGTTGGTGAGAACTGGAGTAGCCAGAACGATATTACAACATGGATTGACAACTGCAAGTGGAACGGCGTGAACATGAGTGCCTCGTTCGACTTCCCATTCCGTTACACCGTGCGTGACGTGGTGCGTGGCAACAACGATTCAGGTACAAAAAAGACCTGGAAGGACCTTGCCATTGGTGGCGTGATGTCGACAACCAATTTCAAGCGCTATGCAGTGACCTTCGTTGAGAACCACGATACTCAATATCGCGATGCCAACAACCAGAACGACCCATTACGCGCCGACACACTTGCTGCCAATGCCTACATGCTCACCATGCCCGGCACACCTTGCGTGTTCCTTGCTCACTGGAAAGACTACAAGCAGGAAATCAAGAACATGATTGACATCCGCAAGGCTGTGGGCATTACCAACACCAGTACAGCTCAGAAGTACCCACTCTCGAAGAGCTATGAGATGTCGGGTTTCAAATCTACTGGACCTAACGGTAAGTCGATGTACTGCATCGTAGGCAAGAACAAGTACCTTAAGGACAATGTGATTAATCAGTACTACTCAACAATCATCAGCGAGGCAGTAGAGGTGACCAGAGGCTGGGGCTATCGCCTGTATATGTCAAAGAACTGCGAGACTGCATGGTGCGACAAGGCTTCGGGCAAATACAAGAACGCATTCACTGCAAAACTCACTGCTGTAACGGCTACAAGCGGAGCGAAACTCGTCTACACTCTCGACGGCACAACTCCTACAGCCAGCAGCACTCAAGTGGAAAGTGGCGCCACAATCAACATCACTCAGCCTTGCACACTCAAGGTGGGCTTGCTCAAAGGTAGCGCTGTTAGTGGCGTAGTTACCCGCAACTACGACTTTGCTGGTCAGGGAGCGCCACACACTATCAATGTATATGTAAATGCCGATGATGCAGGTTGGAACCTCGTGCGCTACTACACTTGGGATCAGGACGACCAGCAACACAATGGCAACTGGCCCGGCGAGGTCATCAAGGAGAAGGTATCAGTTGGTGGTAAAATATGGTATGTACACCAATACACCCTTGCCAACGATGACTGCTTCATGAACTTCGTGTTCAACACCGGTACCAGCGGTTCGCCACAAACTGTCGACGTGAGATATGCCACTACCGACAAGTTCTACCTCATCAAGAGCAATTTAGACCCCGATGAGGGCAAGAATATGGTGGTTGATGCCACCGAAGAATATGCAGGACTGCCCATAGAACCCGCCGCAATTCCTGGCGATGTAAACGGCGACGGCAACATCACTGCAGCCGATATTACAGCTCTCTATGACGTGTTGCTCAATAATGACTATACCAACGTAGTCAATGGTGATCAAACCGGTGACGGTATAATCACTGCAGCCGATATTACAGCAGTTTATAGTGTTTTATTAGGAGGTAGCAAGTAACATGATAAAGAAAATAATAATTATGGGGACTATACTTCTTAGTCCCCTTTTTTCAAAAGCCAACGTCTATGACGTGAATTGCGACGGTAACGTGACCGCCGCCGATGTGACAGCCCTATATGACTACTTACTCAACAATGACCCCACCTATGTTGCCACTAGCGACGTGACTGGCGACGGTTTCATCACCGCCGCCGACATCACTGCGGTCTATAACGAGCTACTCAACGGTTCCTCAACGGAGCCTCTGCCTGAGCGACTGGTGGGTGGCGACATCTCTATGCTCACTAAATATGAGCAGAACGGCGCCATCTATAAGGACCGCAACGGCAGCACGATTAGCAACGTCTTGCCATTCTTCAAGGAGCAAGGTTGGAACGCGATGCGCGTGCGTCTCTTTGTCAACCCCGAGAACGCAAGTTCCACAGACAAGGAAGAGGGCGTAATTCAAGACTTGAACTATGTGAAGGCCTTGGGCAAGCGCATCAAAGATGCAGGTTATGCCTTTGTTCTGGATCTGCACTACAGCGACACCTGGGCCGATCCAGGCAAGCAGACTGTGCCTGCCGCATGGCCTCAAAACGATGTGGAAGCCCTTAAAGACAGTGTGTATAACTACACCAAGCGCGTGATGCAAGTGATGATAGCCGCCGGCGCTCGTCCCGACTTTATTCAACTGGGCAACGAGATTACCGGTGGCATGTTGTGGCCCACAGGTCAGGTCTACCCCACTGGCGGTGCTCCAACAGGTGGCTCGTGGGAGAACTTTGCTGCCTATCAGCAACGTGCGTCACAAGCTGTGCGTGAGACTAGTCCCGAAACTAAAATCATCCTTCATGTGGAGATGCACAACATAAATCAACCGGGTGGCTTCTTTGGCAACTGCGAGAGCTATGGTGTGGACTTCGATGTGATGGGATTGAGCTACTACAGTGCTTATCATGGCACTTTTGCTAATCTCAACGCCGCGCTCAACAAAATGGAAGCGGCATCTTCTAAACCCATCATGATTATGGAGTGTGGCTACGGCTATGCTTGGGCGTTGCCAGGCACAAATTACGATTTGACTGCTACCTATCCCTATAGCAATGAAGGCCAGAAGAACTTTACTGTGGCTATGATTGCAGCCCTCAAGCAGCACAGTCGCGTGAAAGGCCTCTTCTGGTGGTGGCCCGAGGCTAATGAATTCAACATCCCATGGTCTAATCATGTGACTGGCTCATGGTGGAATGGCAGCCTCTTTAACAACAACAACGGCATCGCTCAAGATGCGCTCTATGAAATGAAGCAGTTCATTGAATAGGGATTGAGAGGAGTTTCTATGAATTGATAGGAGTTATAGGAGTTACTATGAATTGATAGGAGTTACTATGAAAGAGCGATGGCTGAAGAAACCATCGCTCTTTTATTATTCCTATACTCTCCTATAATTCCTATCATTCCTATCATTCCTATAATTCCTATCATTCCCCTTTAATTCCTATCTCTCCCATCCTTGTCATCAAAAATTAAGGCTTTTCTCAATCGCGAGAAAAGCCTTAATTGTATTAGAGTATTATACTCGTGCCGTTTAGTTGGCGGTACGAGTGAAAATTGCGTGGAAGTTACCCTCATAGGTGATATAGAGCTGGATGTAGTAGTATCCATCTACGTCAAACATGAGGTTGCCGCCGTCGTAGCTGAGGTTGTTGATGTCACCACCCCAGTTGATAGCCCAGTCCTCATTAGCACGGAACTTGAACTCGGTGCCGGCAGGAATATCGCAATAGCCTTCCCATGCACCAGTAGAGGGATTGTACTGAAGTGAAGCATAGTCGCTTGCCCAGCCGTTGAAGCCACCAATCACACCAATAGTAGTGATAGGAGTGAGCTCATAGGTCATGTCGGCAAGGTTAGCCTCTACCATGTAGAATCCAGCGGGTGCGCTCAAGTTAGTTGAGCTTTGAACCAAGAGAGAGCCACTATAGTCGTCAAATGCATCGTCAAGACCCCAGTCAGGAGCGTCCCAAGAATTTTCATGACTGCGGAACTTGAAGTCACCATTGAGGTACATGAAGCCGTAGTAGTCGCCATCGTTGTTGCGAGCTTCCTTCCAACCCTTGTTCTTGAGACCAGCAGCTGGAGAACCCCATCCGTTGGCATTACCAGCTTGCCAAATCATCTCGGCATAAGCCAGACCCTCAACGTCGTAGGTCATGTCGTTAGTGTTAACGGTGATGATGTACTGAGTGTAGTCAGGATCCTCATCGAGCCAAATCTCGTGGGCGTTGGCACCCTGTGCGAGATCGCCACCGAAGATGAAACCGTCGGTCTCTTCTTTGCTACCAAGCTTACCCTCCTCAAAGTTGTTGAGGTGAGTGAAAGGCAGGAAGAAGAAGTGCATCTCGCCAGCAGGAACGGTGATAGTATATTTACCTGGCTCAACAAACTCCATAGGAACCTTCTCGTCGCCACCAACAATATACATACCAGCAGCCATCTTCACAGCGTCCTCAATGTCACTGGGGAAACGGAATGCCTGACCGTCTTTAGTAAGGATTGTCACCACACTAATGGGAACGTTAAACTCTTCGCCAGGAACGCCGTAGAGAGCCTCGAGAGCATCGCGCAGCTCAGTAGTCTTGGCGCGACCTTGCTCGTCAACATTAATGTTGCGCATATTGCTCTTATCGGCAGTGTAAAGGGTAACAATGTTGTCCACAATAGTACCTTCTTCAGCAGTGATGGTGGGCGTGAACAGAAGCACGCTATCGGCAGTAATGGTGTTGAAGTCGATAGTACCAGCAGCAGCCACTACAACGTTAGAGCTCTTCTCGCTCTCGCTGTTGCTCATGGGGTCGGCCCAGTCCTTAAAATCCTCGGTACAGCTTGCCATGAGCAAACCAATACCTAAAATATAAAATAACTTTTTCATGTTGTGTTAATTTCTTCTTTTAAGATTGACTCAGGACCTGGAGCGGAGCGTGTCCGCTCCAAGCCGTCATCAATATTATTGGTTTATAAATTACTCAGTGGCTTGAAAATAGTACAGACCGAGAATATCGTTGAAGTAAACACGATAAGTGCCAGCCTTCACTGGAATGTTTGGACCACCATTAGTACCAATGCCAAGTGGGAAATCGGTAGCACCCCAGTTCACATCCCAAGAACCGTTAGCAAACTTGAGCTCGGTATTTTCGCTATAAGTTACGTCAAGATACCAATCATGAGTCTGGGTGTTTTCACGTTTGCCCATAGCTGTCATTGGATTGCCTTCAGCAGCATTCCAATCATTATAACCACCAGGCATGGTGATAGTAGTATGCTCAGTATAAGTACCATCAAGTTTCACAATAGATATAGTATTCTTGACAGTATTCATAGTGATCTTGTAATAGCCATCCTCGGGGATACCAATGTTGTGGTTGTCGCCATCCTCATCGGTAACACCGGCAGTATTCTCATCGATGTTTTCGAAGTTCATCTGAGTGTTCCAGCTACCTGGATCACGGATGAACTTGAACTGACCACCTTCGGGGAAGTAACCTGCATAAACGAGCGAGCCGTTGCCGTCCTTGTCGAAGTCGGCTCCTGGCTCAGGCAGCAATGGAATAAGACCTACACCCACCCCATCATTAACATTCCAGTCGCTACTACCGATGCAGTTACCTACCATGTACCAGAGTACTGGATCGGCAGGCTTGAGCTCGATATAGAAAGGACTAACAAGGAGTTCAACCACATTAGAAACAACTTCATTTGCACCAACTGCGTTAGCTTTAACACGTGCATAGAGTTTCTGAGTCGCGGGAACATTATTCTCGGTGTAACCCATCATGACGATGAGTGCTTTGTTGATATCCTTTGCGTCGATAGAAGCCTCACAAGTGGGGTAACTGTTCTCGACAATATAATAAGTAGGAACCATCTCACCACTTTCGTCGGCATTAGCCTCAACGTTAGATATAGTCCAGTCATTTGTACCGGAAAGCTCAACAGTATAGCTTGCGGCAACAGGGAAACCACCATAGTCGGGCTGTGACCACGTGAGGTTCACTGTCTCAGAGTTATACAAGTCAATAGCTTGACTGGCATAAGCAGGAGTGTTCAAGACAAACGAGTCGGGAGTCTTGAGTGTTGGATTTGAGTCGCGGTCGTCGCTACAAGAAGCAAGCATCATCGTGGCAGCAACCAGCAACATTGAATATTTAAAAATATTTTTCATAATCTCAATTTGCTATTTAGGAAATTAATAACCAGGATTTTGCTTAAGCTTCTCGTTGGCAGTGATGTCCTTAGTTGGAATTGGGAAGATGTTGCGATACTCAGGGAAATCGCGACCATTGAAGTCACCACCCTTCCATTGCCACTTGTAGTCGGTATTACCACCAAACTTGCCAAATCGAATCAAATCGATACGACGACGTCCCTCAAAGTAGAACTCACGGCTCCACTCATCAAGGATGTCGTTAAGAGAGTAAGATGCTTTCTCAGTTGCACCAGCGCGTTTGCGAAGCACGTTGATAGCATCAACAGCGGCGGCAGGAGCAGCAGCACCGCTGCCAGCAGAACGAGTAAGAGCCTCGGCATAGGTCAAATAAGCCTCAGCCTTACGAATCAAAAAGACATCAGCATCAGGGTGAACCGAGTGATGACCTGCCGAACCGTCGGTCTTGAAATTGTTGAACTTACCTACAGCAAAGCCGTTCTGGAAATTATTATTATCGATGATGTCAATGATGCGATCTACTGTGTTGAACAAAGCGCGGTCATCACCAGCACTCTTAGCTACTTCGTAGGCCTCACCAACTGGTGCTTCGATGTTGTTGAAGAATAATTTCACAAGTTGTGGACGAGCGCGGTTTCCTTCCCAATTCTGACCACTAACGCCGTTAGTAGCGATTGGGTCGTTGGGATTACCGTGCATATTACCATCATAGGTCGAAGCCATCAAGAACAGAGAACCACCCCAAGAAGTAGTGCGCAAACCATCATACATAATTGGGAGGATTGCCTCATAGGCAGCATCGGTCTCACCGTTGTCACCCATGAACAACATCTGATAAGCGCTCCAAGTATCGTTGCCCTTGCTACGCTCGAGAATGCGGTAATCCGAGTCAATAACTTTCTTGGCATATTCAGCAGCTTTCTCCCATTGAGTAGTACCATTGTAAACCTGCGAGTTGAGGTATAGTCTTGCCAAAACCATCCAGCAAGCAGCCTTGTCGGCACGACCGTAACCGTCATCGCTCGACTTTTTAGCCTTGGGCTGGCTCATGTTTGGTTCTACAGCCAGAAGTTCTTTTTCAATATAATCAAAGAGGTCGGCACGTGAAATTTGGTCAGCCTTACCACCCGACACCTCAGGTGTGAAAGGCACATTTCCGAAGCAGTCCATCAAGATATAGAACTGGAAAGCACGCAAAAAACGAACCTCGGCAGTCATAGTCTCGTCATAGTCGCCAAAAGCGGTCATATACTGATTGCAGAAAGCAATACCAGTGTAAAGACGATAGTAAAGTCCCTCAAGGAAGGGGTTGCTGGCGTCATAACCGTTCTTGTTTAGAGGCTCGATACCAGGGTCACCCCACTTACACATTGCTTCGTCGGTAGTGAGCTCATTGGCATTCCAAAGCATACGGTAAAGCACCGAGAAACCGCCATCGATACCATCGATGTCGCAGTCGCCATCGCTACCACCGTTACCCTGCACGGCAAGGTTGGCATAGCACTTATTAAACAGCTGCTCGGGAGTCACATCGCTCTGAAGAGCAGGATCGATGGGCTCTACGTCAAGGTCTTTCACGCAAGAGTTCAACCCCATGCTCAGCAAGACTGCCACAGCTGCACATACTATATATTTATAAAACTTATTCATTTTGAATCTATATATTAAAAATGTGTCGTGAAAAATTAGAAGTTCAAGCTAAGACCAAGGATGAACGAAATTGGACGTGGATACATGTCGTTGTCGATACCATAAGAAATCTCAGGATCGATGCCATCATACTTGGTGATGCAGAATACGTTAGAAACAGTTCCATATACACGTCCACTCAGACCGTGGTAACTTGCACCCTTGAACAGCTCGTTGAAGCTGTAACCGAGGGTAATGTTGTCGCACTTGAGGAACGAAGCGTTCTTAACCCAGCGATCACTGAGCTGTGATGCATCGTCATAAGTTGCCCAACCATACTTGATGGCGTCAACAGGACGGTTGTTCAAGTAAGCACCACTAACGCTTTCATAAACAGCTGCGAGACCTACGTTGGCATAACCCTTCATCACGTTATTGAACACATAGTTGCCAAAGCTTGCACGCATATTGAAACCAAAGTCCCAGTTCCGCCACTCAAGCTTAGAACCCAAACCCATGGTAACAGGAGCCCAAGGCGACTTGTAGAAGTAGCGATCATCATCGGTAATTTTACCATCGGCGTTACGGTCAACAACCTGGTTCTCGATGGGCATACCGTTGGTGTCGTAAACCTGCTGGTATACATAGAACGAGTTAGCAGGATGTCCCACTGCGTGAGCTTGGCAGTTCTTGTTGATACCAATACCGCCAGTAAATACCTTGTAATCGCCATCGGTTGCTCCTACGAGCTCGGTAATCTCGTTCTTGTTGTAAGTGAAGTTGTAGTCAATAGACCAGAGGAGATCGCTTGTAGAGATGGCCTTCCAGCTAATTGAGAGCTCAAGACCAGTATTCTTTAACGAACCGATGTTCTGGTTAGCCATGTTACGGAAGTTACCTACTGGAATAGAAGCATAGTTCAACAAGTCGGTAGTCTTGCGGTAGTACCAGTCGATGGTACCAGTGATGCGTCCATTAAGGAAGCCCCAATCAAGACCAACATTGGTTGTAGTAGTTGTCTCCCACTTGAGCTGTGGATTGTAAACGTTAGGACGTGCCATGGTTCCATCGCCAATGATGTCGTAGAAACTACCTGGAACACCTGAATTCATAGAGTAGTTGGTGAAATAGTTGTAGTCGCTACCTATGTCTTGTTGACCAGTCTTACCCCAACCCAAACGGAGCTTAAGTTCGCTAAGCACGTTGTTGTCACGCAAGAAGGCTTCTTCTTTAATACGCCAAGCAAAAGCAAAAGACGGGAATGTTGACCAGTGTTTTTTGAATCGTGAAGAACCATCGTGACGCACTGTTGCTGTGAGATAGTAGCGATTCTTGTAGATGTAGTTCATACGACCAAAGAACGATACCAAATAGTTCTCGGTGCGGAATCCCAAGCCCTTGTAAAGCCAAGTCTCGTTATACTTCTGCCCTGCAGCGGGAATCATGTTACCAAAATCATCAAAGATGTAGTTACCATCACCGTCCTTAAGGAACTCCTTGCTGGTCTCAGGATAGTATCCCCAATAATTGTTGTGCTCTTTGCGCCAGAAGTGCTGCCACTCATAACCTACCATGACATCGAAGTGGTGATCTTCGTTGAAGTCCTTGTAATACTGAGCATAAGCACTGAGGGTGCGGTTCTCCTTGGTTTGCTCGCTCCAACCATGGCTACCATAGTAAGCGGCGAGTGGGCTGGCAGGATCAACGTCAGTCGTCTGCTTTCCTTTCGAGAAGTCACCACCAAGAGTGAGGTGAAGTCGCAAGTCCTCAAATCCGTGAACTTTGTAATCAACGTCGATGTTGCCAACGAAAGCATGGCTGTTAGCGCGGTCATTCTTGAGTTCAAGTATTGCAACAGGGTTACGGGGAGCGTTGGTGTTCACGGTATAGGGCCATGAATCATCGTTCAAGGCTGCTGCCGAAAGCCAGTTGAAATAGCCACCAAAGTTCTGGTACAATGGGTCGCTACTGAAGATTGGCTGAGTTGGGTCCATGCGCACGGCATTGCCAATAGCCGATCCGTCGGCATATCTCGATTTGGCATACATGTACTTGGCATTGATGTTTAATGTCAAGTGATCGTTGAAGAACGAGGGGCTCAAATTACCAGCAATTGTGTAACGCTTGAAGTCTGAAGTCTTGAGGATACCCTGTTGATCGGTGTAACCAAATGAAACACGGAAGGGGAGGAAATCCTTAACCGAACCAGTGACAGTCAAATTGTGGTCATGACTAAAAGCGGTGCGGTAAATCTCGTTCTGCCAGTTGGTGTTAGCAGTGCCAAGAGCTGCAAGTGCTTCGGCCTCACGACTGTTGCCTTGGTAGATTTCGGCAATGTATGCACGATATTGGTCACCATCAAGCACGTCAATGTTCTTTTTCTTTTGGCTGATAGTAAAGCTTCCATTATAAAGAACATTTATAGGCTGTCCGCGACGACCTTTCTTTGTGGTGATGATGATAACACCATTTGAACCACGAGAACCGTAGATAGCGGTTGCCGATGCATCCTTCAGAACGTTAAAGCTCTCAATGTCGGCAGGATTCACTAGTGAGAGTCCATTGGCAACACCTCTAATACCGTTGTTGTCCATGGGCACACCGTCGATAACGATAAGTGGGTCGTTGCTGGCGTTCAGTGACGATCCACCGCGGATGCGGATTGTGGCACCTCCACCAGGAGTACCACCACCGTCGGTAACGTTCACACCGGCTATCTTACCGCCAAGCATGTCCTGAGCACTCACTACAACACCTTTGTTCTTTGAGTCAGGGCGAAGTGCAGTAACACTACCAGTTAGGTCGTTCTTCTTAACAGTACCATAACCAATCACAACCACATTCTCAAGCATCTGAACATCGTCAAGAAGCTCAATCACGAGGTTAGGAGCAGCGGTAACAGTCTGATCCATAAGACCAACCGAAGAAATTTGGAGCTGGGCACCCTGCGGTGCTGTAATGGTGAAATTACCGTCAAGGTCGGTTACCACAGTGTTAGTGGTTCCAACAACGGTGACAGTAGCACCAATAACAGGATCGCCGGCAGCATCCTTAACATGTCCCTGCACAGTAATCTGTGCGTAGGCTCCGATTGACAGGAATAATCCCATCATCAGTGCAAGAATCCTTTGGGGAATTCTAATGTTTACCTGCTTCATCTTGTTTTTTGTTAGATTGTTATTAAGTTAATAAATTAGTATTGAAATTTTATTTTTCTCAGCTTTTTATAACATTTTGTTATAAGGGCGAAATTTGCAACTACAAAATTAATACTTAATAAAAAAAAGCAGGCGGTTTTGCTATTTAATTATGTGTTAAATAGAGCGCAAACGTTTGCATTAAGATATTTTAAGAAATAAAAGCCAGTGCCTTTTTAAGAAAAATTGTAAATTTGAAAACTCTAAGCCGTTGGGCTTTCATGCTTGTATCCTAACGGCATGATTTATAGACACTAATACTTATCATTTAGTAAATAACCCCTTAGCCAAATATCGTGCCAAGATGAACGAGAAACAACCATTGACAATGAAAGATATTGCCGCACAGCTGGGAGTGAGTGTGGCAACAGTGTCGAGAGCGCTCAAGAACAGTCCTAATATCAGCAAGAAGCGCCGTGAGATGATTCAGCAGTATGCGCGCGAGCACGATTACTACCCCAACGTCATTGCCGAGCAGCTTCGTCACAGCCGCCAAAAGCCGTCGCAAATCATCGGTGTGATACTGCCCGAAATTGTGCACTTCTACTTCGCTTCGATATTAAGCGGCATTGAGGAGAAAGCCAAGGAACGCGGCTACCGCATCATGGTGGCTCAAAGCCGTGAGAGCTACGAGCGCGAGGTGGAGATTTGTGAATCGTTCAAGAAAAACAAGGTGTGCGGCATCATCGTCTCGCAGGCCAAGGACACCGAGCAATATGACCACTTCATCAAGCTCGTGAAAGGAGGCATTCCACTGGTATTCTACGACCGCATCTGTCCGGCTCTCAATGCCAGCCGTGTTGTTGTCGATGATTATCAAGCCGCCTACAAGGCTGTGGGACACATGATTGAGACTGGTTGTAAACGAGTGGCGTTCTATGTCTCCAACCTCAACATGGAAATCTCCAAGAACCGCCTGAACGGATATAAAGACGCACTCTATCATCATGGACTACAACCCGATCCTGAACTCATCAAGCAGTGCGACACTCCCGAGGACGCCGAGAGAATCACTCCCGAGTTGCTCAAGATGAAAGACCGCCCCGATGCCTTCTTCGCCATCAACGACGAGACAGCAATAGCAATCATGTATACAGCCAAGAGAATGGGGTTGAGCGTGCCCGACGATGTGTCGGTGTGCGGTTTCACCGATAGCGACCGTGCTGTCTCGTGTGACCCAATGCTCACCACAGTGCATCAAAACGGTGCCGAGGTGGGAGCTCAGGCCACCGACGTGCTCATCGACACAGTAGAGGGCAAGCTTCCCATCGACCGAGCCGAAAAACGCATGGTGCGCACTCGCCTGGTAGTGCGAGGAACAACCCGGTAAGTAGTAAGTGTCAAGAAGGGACAAGCCGCGACTTGTCCGCCAAACAATAAAAAAAGTTGCAAGCGAATTTATTATCACTTGCAACTTATTTTAGTTATCAAATGTCCTGTTTTCCGCAATGAGCCCCACAAATCAGTTTTGGGCGATTTCGACAAGTAG
>CAMVKS010000021.1 GCA_947167995.1 uncultured Prevotellaceae bacterium | reverse complement strand
GACCTCTGGGTTATGAGCCCAACGAGCTACCACTGCTCCACCCCGCGATTTGCGACTGCAAAATTACTACTTTTTCGCAAACCGACAAAATAAATAGTCAGAATCGGTAGATTTTAAACATAATTTAACAAAGCTGCCAATATTTTCACCCATTTAACAATGGTGGTGTGCCAAAAACTGAACATTTTGACACACCACCATCGATTATGTGTGTGATGAAAAAAATGACCTATTATCGGCGGGAGGTTTAATCAAATGCTCCCTTCATAGCCTCGGCAGGATGCGGATCCTCGCGTCGCACGGCTTTTGTGCCACCGCCTTGTGCCGGAGCAACACCGCCGGCTCGTCTTGCTCCGCCGCTACCCATCGCATCATTATTGCGTGGCGCCATTCCCTTAGGACGCTCGCAATAGTCGAAGTCGTCGGGGATTCCGAACTTGGCATCGGCACTATAACCATAGCGTGAAGTGAGCTCTGGATCGTTGATAACCCTCTTCATATAGAGGCCCCAGATGGGCAATGCTTGAGTAGCTCCTACACCATTGTAGTGGATGTAGCGCTCTTCACCACCAACCCACACACCTGTGACAAGTTGCGGTGTGAATCCCATGAACCATCCGTCCATGTTGTCGTTGGTAGTACCGGTCTTACCACCCATCTCAATGCTTCCCACATAATTTCTTGCACTGGTACCAGTACCGCTGGCGATTACATTCTTGAGCATATCGACCATGCAATAGCTCGAGCGCTCGCTGATGACTTCTTTCTGTCGTGGGCTGAACTCGGCAATGGTGTTACCGTAACGGTCTTTGATGCACTTGACAAACATCGGGTCGCTCCTGATGCCTTTGTTGGCAAAAACGGAATAACCGCTCACCTGCTGCCTAACCGAAATCTCGCACGAACCCAAGCACAACGGCGCAACGGTATCGAACTGATTGGTGAGTCCATAGTTATGCAACATAGTGATAAGATTAGTAACCTTGAGAAGGTCGACAAGACGCGCGGCACAGGTATTGTTGGACGATGTGAGTGCTTGTTTGAGCGTGAGCATACCACCGCCACCGCCACCGCGTGGACTCCAACCGTTGATATTAACCCGAGCGTTAGATATCTGGTCGCAAGGATTGTAACCACATTCCATCGCCAGAGAGTAAAGATAAGGTTTCATTGTAGAACCAATTTGACGACGTCCCACCGACACCATGTCGTAAGAGAAATGGTTGAAATCGGGACCGCCCACATAGGCTCTCACCTCACCTGTCGCAGCTTCCATCGACATCATGCCGCAGCGCAATATGTTCTTGGCAAACTTCAAAGAGTCGAGCGGAGATATGGTCATGGTGCTCTGCTTTGTAGAGTCGCCATTGATGGGGTCATATATTCCGGTCAGTCGCTGTGGCTTCTTGAAATTCTCCAAGATTTGATCCTCGCTCAAGCCCTGTGCTTTGAGTGCACGATAACGAGCCGAGTTGCGGATGGTATTCATCAACAGACGTTTTTGAACACTCTTGGGGAGACCACTGTTGGCATAAGGGTCACGACCTGGACGAGAGCAGAAGCCACTCTGGAGTTTTTTCATATGCTCTTCGGCAGCTTTCTCGGCATATTCTTGCATGCGGCTGTCGATGGTAGTTATAATCTGCAATCCGTCGGTATAGATATTATAAGGTGTACCATCGGCCTTGCGGTTCTTGGTGCACCAGCCGTACAATGGATTGTCAACCCACTGGATAGAGTCGTCGAAGAACGCCTGCTTGTTCCACATTGGGTAGTCGCTATAGACAGGACGCTTGGCCATCATCATGCGCTTGATTTCCTCACGAACATAGGGGGCAATGCCTCCACTCTGTGTCACAACATGATAATTCGAGAGGTCGATATCGCTCTTCTTGGCTATATCACATTCGGTCTGAGATATGAAACCTGCCTGAGCCATCTTATCAAGAACAAGATTGCGTCGTCTCATGGCACGCTCACGATAACGGCGGGGATTATAATAGGATGGATTCTTGCACATTGCCACCAGCAGGGCCGACTCCTGAAGGTTCAAATCCTTGGGGCTTTCCTTGCCAAAGTAGACATAGGCGGCACTTTTTATGCCCACGGCATTGTTCAAGAAGTCAAACTGGTTGAAATACATCTGCATTATCTCATCCTTGGTGAAATAGCGCTCGAGTTTCATGGCAATCACCCACTCTATGGGCTTCTGAAGAGCACGCTCAAAGATGTTTCTCGACGAGGGAGAATAGAGCTGCTTGGCAAGCTGCTGGGTGATGGTGCTACCTCCACCGGCTTCCTTCTGACCCAGGATGATGCGCTTTATCACCGAGCGTCCAATCGCGGTGGCATCAATGCCCGAATGGTCGCGGTAACGCTCATCCTCGGTTGCGATGAGCGCGTTCTTCAGATTCTCGGGCAGCTCTTTGAACTCCGCAAAATAACGGTTGCCCTTGCTCTGGAACACTTTACCCATGGGCACCTTGTCACGTGTCAACATGGTGGAAGCAAAGTTATCGGTTGGATTCCTCAACTGGGCCACAGGAGGCATATATCCTATAAAGCCATTATAGATGAGGAAGAACACCAATAATAAAGCAATGAAAAACAATGCTAAACCACGCCACATCCATTTGATAATCTTGTTGTTACGAGCTTCTCTGCTTTGATTTGCCATTATTTATACTGTTTAGTTTTTATTTTTCAACTCAAAAAATAGCAGGATACCCCCTGCTTTAATTCAATCTGCAAAAATAGTAATTAATTTTCAATTGACCGCATTTTTACCAAAAATAATACTTTCTCAAGACTTTATGACAAGCAAGAAATCTCAAAAGAGAACAGAACACACAATGTGTGCAAGATTGTTCACAAACACTCAAATTGCGGTAATTTATTCAAAAAAACATGTTACAAAATAGGGTGATAACATTTTTTTATATAATTTTGCCGTCCTAAATCGAAACAACATTTGTAGACAAGAGAACTTACTGATTATTCTATAGAAAAGACTATGCCTATATCAAAACAGTACAATTACTCCCTGCTCGGGCACAACACCATGGGTATTGATGTCAAAGCTCAACAGTTCATCACCTATGACACAGTGGATGAGCTCAAGGAGGTTTTGCGAGAAATAGCAGGCAGACCCATCCTCCACATAGGCAGAGGAAGCAACCTGCTTTTCACCCGGGATTTCGAGGGTGTGGTGCTGCATTCCAGCATCAAGTTCACCCAGATTGTCATGCGCAACCAGCGAGAGGTTGTTGTGAGAGTTGGAGCCGGTGTAGTGTGGGACGACTTCTGTGCCCAGATGGCCCAGAACAACTTCTACGGCAGCGAGAATCTTTCTCACATCCCAGGCGAAGTGGGTGCCGCCGCAGTGCAGAACATAGGAGCCTATGGTGTGGAAGTTGAATCCATCATTCAAGAGGTGGAGACAATAGAAATTGCAACTGGCTCACGACGAGTGTTTCACGTGAGCCAATGTGAATACCATTACCGCGAGAGCGTCTTCAAGAACAAGCTGCGCGGGCAATATGTTGTCACAGCAGTGGTGTTCAAGCTCTCGGTCACCCCAGTGGTACATTTAGACTATGGACAGCTGCAAGACTTGAAGGCACTGCCCCACACTCCATCGGCGCAAGACATTCGCGATGCGGTGATAGCCATACGCCGGTCGAAACTGCCTGAGCCCGACCAGCTGGGCAGTGCAGGCAGTTTCTTTAAAAATCCTGTGGTTCCCATTGAACTATTCAATGACATAGCCGCAACCCATCACGAGGTTCCACACTACGCCATCGACGAGAAACAAATCAAGATTCCCGCAGCATGGCTCATAGAACAATGCGGGTGGAAAGGAAAGTGCCACGGTGGAGCTGCTGTCTACGAGAAGCAGCCGTTGATAATCGTTAACAAAAACCACGCCACTTCAAGCGACATCATGGAGCTCGCCAGTCTTATCCAACAAAGTGTTTACGACACGTTTAAAATCAACATTTATCCCGAAGTAAACTACATTTAGAAAATAAACAAGCACAATGGCATCATTCATAGTAGAAGGTAATCACCGCCTGAGTGGTGAGATTACCCCCCAGGGTGCAAAGAACGAGGCTTTGCAAGTGATATGCGCTACACTTCTCACTACCCAAGAGGTAGTGATTGAGAACATCCCCGACATCCTTGATGTGAACAATCTCATCAAGTTGCTCGGCGACATGGGGGTTACGATAGAGAAAAAAGGTGAAAGCACTTATAGTTTCAAGGCCCAGCACATCGACCACGATTTCATTGAGAGCCCGACCTTTATGGAGCAGTGCAACAAGCTGCGTGGCTCGGTGATGATAATCGCACCCCTATTGACCAGAATGGGCAAGATGTTCTACGCCACCCCGGGAGGAGACAAGATTGGGCGACGCAGGCTTGACACGCATTTCAGAGGTCTGAGCAACCTGGGAGCGACATTCTCGTTTGATGAAGCACGACAAGCCTATAAATTTGAATCCAATGGCAGACTCAAAGGCACTTACATGCTACTCGACGAAGCCTCATTGACTGGTACCGCCAACATTATAATGGCTGCCGTGATGGCACATGGCACAACCACCATCTATAATGCGGCTTGCGAGCCTTACATCCAGCAGTTGTGCCGCATGCTCAACCAGATGGGTGCACACATCGAGGGCATAGCCTCCAACCTGCTCACCATCGACGGCGTAGACCAGTTGCATGGAGCGCATCACGTTATCCTGCCCGATATGATCGAAGTGGGCAGTTTCATTGGCATGGCAGCGATGACAGGTAGTGAGCTCACAATCAAAAATGTGTCGTGGAAGAACCTGGGAATAATCCCCACCAGCTTCCGACGCCTGGGCTTGACATTAGAGAAACGTGGCGACGACATGTACATCCCCCAGCACAGTCATTATGAGATTGACCGCTTCATGGATGGCTCTATCTTGACTCTTGCCGACGCCATCTGGCCAGGTCTCACTCCCGACCTGCTGAGCGTGTTGCTCGTTGTGGCGACTCAGGCCAAGGGAAGCGTGCTCATCCACCAGAAGATGTTTGAAAGCCGTCTGTTCTTTGTCGACAAACTCATCGACATGGGAGCCCAGATAATTCTGTGTGACCCTCACCGAGCTGTCGTTATTGGTCACGACCACCAGATACACCTGAGAGCCAAGAAAATGGTGTCGCCCGACATTCGCGCCGGAATAGCAATGCTCATTGCCGCAATGAGTGCCGATGGAGTGAGCCACATTGGGCACATCGAGCAGATAGACCGTGGCTACTCCAGGATAGAAGAGCGCCTGAATGCCCTTGGAGCAAAGATAACACGAGTACCGTAAATCGTTTTTTCAAGAAAAAATAAAACCGCAAGGCTTGGGAGTCTTGCGGTTTTTTATCATGAAGGTGTGAAATCATTTACACATGGGGCATCGTGGCTTGATTTGCTTGAAGAAGTCGTTGCCCTTGTCGTCGACGAGGATGAATGCAGGGAAGTCTTCCACTTCAATTTTCCAGATTGCTTCCATACCAAGTTCGGGATACTCAACGCACTCAATGCTCTTGATATTGTTCTGCGCCAAGATGGCTGCTGGTCCGCCAATGCTGCCCAGGTAGAAACCACCATGCTTCTTGCAGGCGTCGGTGACGGCTTGCGAACGGTTACCCTTGGCAAGCATGATGAGGCTGCCGCCGTGGTCTTGGAACTCATCCACATAGGGGTCCATGCGCCCTGCAGTGGTTGGGCCCATCGAGCCGCAAGCCATGCCGGCAGGTGTCTTGGCAGGACCTGCATAATAGATGGGATGATCCTTGAGATACTGTGGCATGCCCTCGCCAGCGTCGAGACGAGCCTTGATTTTAGCATGAGCGATGTCGCGGCCCACGATGATAGTGCCGTTAAGACTCAGGCGGGTGCTCACGGGATACTGGCTCAGTATCTTGCACACCTCGCTCATGGGCTGGTTGAGGTCAATTTTCACTGCATCGCCCTCGCCAGCTTCGCGCAGCTCGGCAGGAATGAGCTCACCAGGGTTGTCGTCGAGTTTCTCAATCCAGATGCCGTCGCGGTTGATTTTGGCCTTGATGTTGCGGTCGGCACTGCAGCTCACGCCCAGACCAATAGGGCAGCTGGCACCGTGACGTGGCAAGCGAACCACACGCACGTCATGAGCAAGATACTTGCCACCGAACTGCGCACCCAACCCTATGTTCTGCGCCTCTTCAAGCAACTGCTTCTCAAGCTCGATGTCGCGGAAGGCACGGCCTGTCTCGTCGCCAGTGGTGGGCAACTCGTCATAGTAGTGAGTAGAGGCCAGCTTCACGGTGAGCAGGTTCTTCTCGGCACTTGTACCACCAATCACGATGGCGATGTGGTAAGGAGGACAAGCCGCTGTGCCCAGCGATTTCATCTTCTCCACCAGGAATGGGATGAGTGTGCCAGGGTTCTGGATGCGAGCCTTGGTCTCTTGATAGAGGTAGGTCTTGTTGGCGCTGCCGCCACCCTTTGTCACGCACAAGAAGCGGTATTCCATGCCCTCGGTGGCCTCGAGGTCGATTTGAGCAGGAAGGTTGCAACGGGTGTTCACCTCGTCAAACATGGTGAGAGGAGCGTTCTGCGAGTAGCGCAGGTTCTCCTCGGTATAGGTCTTGAAAACTCCGCGCGAGAGGGCTTCCTCATCGCAGAAGCCAGTCCACACTTGCTGTCCCTTCTCTCCATGGATGATAGCAGTGCCGGTGTCCTGGCACAGAGGCAGCTGGCCCTTTACCGATGTCTCGGCATTGCGCAGGAAAGTGAGAGCCACATACTTGTCGTTCTCGCTTGCCTCGGGGTCGCTCAGAATTTTTGCCACTTGCTCGTTGTGCGAACGGCGCAGCATGAACGACACGTCGCGGAAGCACGCGTTGGCCATCATGGTCAAGGCCTCGGGCTCTATCTTCAGGATTGGTTTGCCTTCAAACTCGCTCACGGTCACATAGTCCTTGGTGAGCAGATAATACTCGGTTTTGTCGGGTCCCAGCTGGAACATGGGAGCATACTTAAACTCGGGAGTAGTTGCCATAATATAATTTTAATGTGTTATAGTTATTGTTGAATTGATAATGCAAAGGTACACATTATTTTAAAACTATGGCAGAAATCTTCAAGTTTTATTTCTCACCACAGAGCAACTGAGGGGGCAAATCAGCAGGCCGCAAAAAAAATATGGTTGCGAACTTAACCCAGCCCGCAACCAGAGACAACAAAAAATTTATTCTGAGAAAAAATTACCTAATCATTTTAGTAGTAGTTGTGGTACCGTCGCTGTAGCGGGTCACCACAATATTCACGCCCTTGAAGGGTTCACTGCTCTCAACACCGATAGTGTTGTAGTAGCGTACACTCTCTACCTGTGCTCCACTAGTGATGGTGGTGATTGCAGTAGGAATTTGCTCATCGAGGCTAATCTTAGCGGTCTTGACATAGTACTTGCCCGATGCATCATCCTTAACATAAAGTGTAACATAGTAGTTAACTTGTTCAATAGTAACATTGTCGTCGTCAGCCATTAAATGTGGTGCTCCACTAGGGCTGCTGCTTAGGTCATGCACCAGGAAGGTGTCATGGAGTTCAAAGGCTTTAGGATTTCGTTCCTTAGCATAATCATAAGCACTCATGCCCATTAACTCAAGGCCTGTGTAGTTGGTTTGCCAGTCATAACCCTCACCAACATAGTTTCCACCTACTTTTTCTGGTTCATTATTGAGCAATACTTTTTCGCCATTGCCTACTTGACGCCACACTCTCACCAAGTAACGAGAATCCTTATCAGTATTATTGATGATTGACGATAGGTCAAGAATGGCTTGAACATAACGGGTGCCGTTTGAATTAAGGAGGACCGAAGCCGTTTGGCTCCTCTTGTTTATATCTACTGAAGCATCACTCACGCTCTGCTTGTAGCAACCGTAGGTGTTATCGTTATACTCTGTGTATAACTCAGGAACATACACTGTGCCATCTACAATCTGGTCGGTGAAAACTGGGTTCATAAGGCCATTCTGATCAACGTTAATTGCCCCGTGAGCAATTTTCTCAAAAGCACTGCCAGTTGTTGCATCAGCAACTCCCTTAAGAACACGATACTCAGTCATATCCTTAACCATATTGGGCGAGAATGTAATCTCTGCTTCATTATTTTCCTTAAGTGTATTATTGATGTCGCCATCAACCTCAGCTTGGCTATATTTAGCACGGGTAACAACGTTTTCGTTAGTCTTGAAAACTGGAGCGAAGCTAACTACGCATTTGAAGTTCGTGTTATTGTTGCCCTCAGCCGGCACAACTCGATATTGGAAACCAGGATAAAGAGCTGTATTAGCTTCACGGCTGGTCATTTCATCGCTGTAGAACATGTCGCTGAGTCCCATGATTTTTTCAGTACCCCATTGCAAGTCATATTGCTTGTTATCGGCATAAACAGGTGTTAGAATTTGTTTCAATCCCTCATCGTTCACAGCCTCTTTGGCTGCATCAGCATAATGAACGGTAAATGTTCCAGGAACCCATTGATTTTGCTCAATAGTTCCAACAGTTTTAAGGTAATTACCCTCATGGTCGCAACGCTGAATTTCAAGATTGCCAATGCCTTCAAATTTCAGAGCGGGATTATATACAGTGATTTTCAGGTCATTGCGATAAGCATTCTTGTTCTGGGCAAAGTTATAGCGGCTCCAGTAGTCACCATTTCCAACCCACATGTCCTCGGCATACTGATCTAATTTGGCTTCACCCTGAATGTGCATGCCTATGCCAGCACTACCAAAGTTCTCATAGACAGTATTAGGAATATCAAGTGGATAAGCATTGTCTTGGAAAGCTGAAGCCACTATCAGGCCGCCATCAACATGATAAACCTTGTTGCGCATTCTCCATGCTTGGGCAAGAGCCTCATGCTCTTGGCTGACTCCAAACGTTTCCATATCACATTTTGACCACATATTGTAAGAGCGGTCAGTAATACCAGCATGACCTGTAATGTTGTTATCAACATAGATGTTCTCGCTCATTCCGTCAGGAAGGATTGCCGTGCGGTCAGGAACATTAATCTTTTGGTCATCGCTACGCATGATGTCAACAACGTTGCAAATCTCAAGCAGACGGGGTTCCATAAAGAAGAACTCACTCTGATCCTGTTCCGAAAGATTGGCGCAGCTATAGGTGTTAAGCTGTGTGCCAACTTCAATCTTATTGCCTTCGGCGTCTTTCTTAATAGTGGGGGTTCCTATCACTTCCATCACAGGGTTGTAACGAAGCAGGTTATAATCGAAACCGTCATCATAGACATAAATACCACGCACGCCACTGAACTGATGGCCTACATATTCCTCTGGATTGTCTATCTTAAGTCCAATCCACGCATATTGTGGAGTCTCGGGATTTGCCCAAGAAGGAACATTTCCATTGGCATCTCTCAAGAGAGTCTTGCCCTCGGCCATCTGGTGCTTGTACTCATTGCTGATTGGCAAAACGCTGCGAGCAATAAGGAAAGTTTGAGGGTTTTTACCATTTTGAGCATACAACTGGCGAACACCAACACCTACCAGGTCGTGGTCTATTGTGTGGTACTGATGCTTCACATTATGGTCGGCATGAGTCAAGGCTTCAAGAGTAATAGGTTCAGTGCGTACTATCACTTGAGGACCAATGAACCAGGTGCGCTGGTCATTGTTGTAGTGAATACTGGTTGTGAAAGAAGTTCCAGCCGTGGCGCCAGTCGTGGTAAAACCTGAACTACTTTGTCCAGCAATGAAATAATTGTCGGTTGAACCAATACCAGCGAAATCACTAATACCGTTAACTTCGTTACCAAACTGGTAATCACCGTCATTGGGAGCGCCATTGAGCAAACAATCCATCTTGCCAAATTGCACTTGGTTTATCTTGTCTGTGCATGTTATTTTAATAGCAATATCAGTTTTTCCCATGACAAGAGCTAAACGGCCTTTATCATCGATGTAGCATTGATCCAACAAGGCTGCTGAGGTCGCTTGGTCTTCTGAATAGGTTATATAAAAATAAATTGTTTTTCCAGAAGAGGTCTTTTGCTTCATCGCAATCCTTTTGTTGGTTTTGTCAATATTCTCAGGGTTCAAAGCCTGAGACATGTCGAAGACGTACTCGTAGGCCCGAGCAGTTTGTGTGACGCAGGCCATGAGGCATGCCGTCACAATTAAGAATACTTTTCTCATACTAATGTTTTTTAAGTTTGACTATAATAATTAATGTTTCTAAAAAGTCGTTCCTCCGTGTGATTGCGCTAATGCATAACTGCTTAGGGGTGCATAGGATTGCATAGGCTCGCATAGGCTCGTGTTATGATTATTGCGTCCTTGTAAACTGCATAAATAATTATGTAATCACGATGGCTCCTAGTGCACAATCAATTGCAAAGGTATGTCTTTTCGGTCGTCTGGCAAAGAAATTTAAGGTTAAAGTGTGTTTAAGATATAAAATAAAGGTGAAAAAGTTAATAAAATTATTAAAAATATCTGTTTATTAATCAGTGTGTTAATAGAATTGTTTTAGGTTAATTGATTGTGGTAGGTTCAAATGATGGATAGGGCAATTTTATCGGTGAATCTGACAAAATGAACGACAAGTGCCAACGGCGAAAGTGGCGAAAGTTGCTGTTTCGAGAACGGCGAATGTGGCGAGTTTTGCGAATTATTATACTGCCAATATACAAGAACGGCGAATTTTGCGAATGCTGCGAAACTTATGTTTCTTATGTTCTTATGTCTAAAAAAACAGCGACAGGCGGGAGTTACGGAAAATATGTGTAACTTTGCGGTCGCTATTGCTGGCAATAGTGACACATCAAGTTTATAAAAAGATGAGATTATGGTAAAAGTAAATGATATAGTGCGCTTCCTCAACGATGTGGGAGGCGGCGAAGCATGAACGACACGTCGCGGAAGCAGGCGTTGGCGAGCTTGGTCAGTGCCTCAGGCTCTACTTTCAAGATTGGTTTGCCTTCAAAGTCACCCACGCTCACGTGGTCCTTGGTAAGAAGGTAGTACTCGGTTTTGTCTTCCCCAAGTTGGAACATGGGGGCTAAACTCAGGAGTGTTAGCCATAACAAAAAACGGTTATATTATTTATTCAATATATTTCAACAATGCAAAGGTAATATTTTTTAGATATAACACAAATCACAATGAACTAACCCACGCCGAGGACAACAATTTGCAATTTTCGTTTTTTGTACTTATCTTTGCAAAAAGATACATTACAGCTAAAAATACTATCAAAATAAAACTTTTACACAATGAGAAAAACACTTTTAACACTCATGGCGAGTGTTGCATTGATGTGCAGTGCTCAACAGGTGACGATAACGTCAACGACCCGGCTGCTCCAAGATGCAGAACCAGCATTCTACCCCACCCTCAGTGCAAGCGGCAACAAGTTGCTTTATAGCGATGTTGATGCCAATGGCCTCAAAATGCTCGACATTGACACCCAGCAGATAACAACTGTGAGCAACCTGAACGGTGCTGGCATCGATGCCAAATGGAGTGCCAACGGCAATGTGTATTACATCACCAGCGAGGTAAACAAGCAAGACCACCTCGTGTACCGCACCGGGCGCCGTTATGACCTCAATCGCAAAGCTAACGAGGTGGTGCTCGAGGCTCAACATGGCGCTGTTCATCTCGAGACAGGCACTGCCGGCATGGCCATGAACGGCGAGCGCCACACCTTTGCCACATCGCCCAACCGCGGCACCAGCGTCTACACCACAGGTTCGCAGCTGGTGGTGACAGTCAACGGCAAGGAAAACCGGTACACTCCCGTCGAGAGCTATGCCGGTTACTTGTGGTCGAGCGTTTCTCCAGGCGGCGACAAGATTGCCTTCTTTGCAGCAGGAACCGGAATCATCATAACCGACCTCCAGGGCAAAGTACTCGCACAATTGGGCAACTACGAGATGCCATGCTGGTATAACAACGACTACATCGTGGCACAGAATGCAACCGACGACGGCTACCAGTTCACCTCGTCGCAGATTTTACTCCTTAAGGCCGACGGCACATTCCGTCAAGAGCTAACCCCGAGCACCTCGATGACTATGCAACCCACATCAGGTGGCGGCAAGATAGTGTATACCACTATCGACGGCAATCTCACAATGATAACAATAGACATTAACGAATAACTGCAACACATTAATATATTATGAAAAAGATATTCTTTACCATAGCATTGATGATGGTTGCAGTAGCAGCGACCAGTATAGCGAGAGCCCAGTACATGCCACACGTCTACATCAACCCAGGGCACGGCGGTCACGAGAGCGACGATCGAAACGTGGTCATCTATCCCTTCGCAGCAGGCGACACAGCAGGCTACTGGGAGTCGAACTCCAACCTCAAGAAAGGTTTTGCCCTCAACAACTGTCTGCGCGCCAAGGGCTACACCACAAGCATGTCGCGCGTGACCAACGACGCCAGCAGCGATCTTGCTCTCTCGACCATTGTGGCACTGTGCAACAGCAGTGGTGCCGACATTTTCTATGCCATACACAGCAACGCCACCGGTGTGCCACAACGGCGCAACCACATCTTGGGGCTCTATCGAGGCCCCACAGGTGCTCCCGTGATTACAAATAGCGACGTGCTCGCCAGCACACTCATGGAGCGACTGCAGCAAAACCAAGCTGCCGTGTGGACCAGCAGCTATCAGATTGCCGGCGACTTCACCTTCTACCCCGACTGGAACAATGCGGGACTGGGAGTGCTTCGCGGCAACCACGCAGTGTCAATACTGAGCGAAGGCTCGTTCCACGACTACATACCCGAGACCTACCGCCTTATGAACGACAACTACTGCTGGATGGAGGGCTGGAACTTCTCGCTTGGTGCCGATGACTACTTCGGCTACTCCTTTTTTGGAAAAGGCTGTGTTGCCGGTAATATACGCGACAACCGCATGCCACGCATCCTGAACGACTTTATCATGTTTGGCGACGACAACCGCGAGCCTGTGAGCAACGCCACAGTCATCCTGCTCGACATGAATGATACTCCCATAGACACATGTTACACCGACGACCTCTACAACGGCATATATGCCTTCAAGATGCTCGATCCGGGCACCTACAAAATCAGGGTGGAGCAAGAACACTACTTCTCACAGACCAAGCAGGTGACCATTCAGGCCAACCACTCAACTTACTGCAACTTCGACTTGGCACGCTTACGCGAGACCCCGCCCGAGGTAATCAACTACTCGCCAGTGTGGAACGAAGGCGATGCACCACTCAAGGCCAACACCCCCGTCGTTCTTGAGTTCAACTGGGACATGAACACCGAGGCGACCGAGGCCGCATTCCACATTGAGCCAGCAGTGGAAGGCGACTTCCGCTGGGAGGACAGCAACTACCGCATGATTTTTGAGCCAAAAGATGCCTACGAGGTGAACACGCACTACACGGTGACTCTCGACACCACAGCCGAGCATGGTGGAGGAATGAGGATGCAAGAGCCTTTCATCTTGCAGTTCGAGACCACCTACCGCAAGTATCTTGAGGTTATCGACATCTTCCCCCACCAGGGCGACAAGGTGCACTACAAGGCTGCCACCATAGAGCTGCGCACCGACTCAATGCTCAACAACAGCTACTACTACGACAAGATAGTGCTCACCGACAACGACGGCAACGCGCTCACCTACAATCGCCGCAACACCAAGACCGGCAAGGCTGGCGACCCATTCGGATTCATCCGCATCCCAGTCGCCTCCACAATGGTTCCTGGACAGCAATATACCCTCACCATCTACAAGGAGATGAGCGACACGGCAGGAATCCATCTGCCCGAAGCAATCGTTCACAAGTTCACCGCAGTCGATGCCGGCGAAGAGAAACCCGACGCCACAGTTATCGAAGACTTTGAGGACGCCACCAAATTCTCGATAGTGGATGTCTCGGTGAATACCGAAGCAACTTTGAGTGCATCGACCGACCGACTCTTTGGCAGCAAGTCGTTGCAAATCAAGATTAACGACCCCGTGACGCTGGCAACAGGCATCACCAGCACCTCATTTAATGATTTCACAATAAATGGCAATGATGAGCTATCAATGCACGTCTTTGGTGACATGAGCAACTTATACCTCAAAGTGCTTCTCCGCAGCACCGACGAGAGCCAAGAGAACGTTTATATCGATTTCGGCAAAATCGACTTCCACGGATGGAGATACATCTCTGGTAAGGGGCAACTTAATCGCGACAAGACCTACAAGATCGTGAAAATAGAAACCGACAGCGATGAGGACGACCCAATATGGAGTGCTACCATCAAGCTCGACAACCTGCTCAAGAAGCAGAAATCGTGGGTACTGGGCGACGTGAACGGTGACGGAATGGTCACTGCTGCCGATATCACCGAGCTTTATAACTTCCTGCTCAACAACGACGACAGCCACATTGTCAATGGCGACATGAATGGCGACGGAAACATCACAGCTGCCGACATCACAGCCGTTTATGACGTGCTGCTCGGAAGCACCCATGCAGCACCATACATCACACCCACGCAAGAGCCTGCTACCAAGAGCAATGTGAAAGTGGGGCCCATTCCTTCGAGCGACTACATCATGGCGAGCGCACCAGGCTACATCCAGGGCGTGGAGCTATATGACATGAGCGGCAACCTCGTAGTGCGAAACGGAGGCAACTATGTTAATGTCTCAAGCATCAACAGTGGCAACTACCTGTTGAAAGTGTATTTTGGCGACCAGGTATCAACCCATCATGTCGCCGTGAGCCACTGAAACTGAGAATTGATAACAAACAAATCATCCTGCCTTGGCAACAGAGCAGGATGATTTATTTTATGACTGTATACAATTATTTTCCTTGCACCAATTTATATATCAGTTACACCTCACTATTTGCAGCCAGTTGCTCTGGAAGCGGGTGTTGAAGAAGTGCTCAGAGAGTTCCTTGGTGGGCTTGCCTTTTGGTCGCACCCATCCCCACGCCCAGGTCCCCATATCGAGGTAGAGGGCTTGCTGGGCTCCGAGTGCAACTAAGGCATCGATAAACTCACCGCAGAACATGGGTTCGTCGCCCTGGACAATGGCAAATGTTCCATCGTGCATCACGCAGGCGGCCCTGTAGATGATGTGTGCCTTGCGGTCGCGAATGGCTTGCGGAATGTGCTCCACCTCTCCCCTACCGTCCTCGACGATGAGACATTGCTGGAACAGGTAACCCCTGCCGTCGACCGCCTCGCGCATCGACTGCTGAAGGCGCTCATTGGAGGCTATCGACACCTTGTTGCCGGCGATGAGCATGTGGCCAGTGGCTGTGGCGTCGTCATAACCCCTGATGCGCTCGCCCTCGACCACATGGTCACCGCACACGTCCATCGACTCGATGTCCAACGTGAATGCCGCCGCTACGTTGAGGGCTATGGCGGTGCTGTCGATGTTTGGCGCACCGCCGAAGCCACGCTGCTTGTGGCTGACGAAACGCACTTTAGCGTCGCCCACCGGTGTCATAACCATTAATTTCTTGCCAGCAGCCTCGACATGGCTCACTGCCACAACATCGGCATCGTTGACAAACAAAGACTTGGTGCCACACCCCATGAGAGCCACGGGTATGACACCAAGTAATATCCATTTAATATTCATACAAATCAAGTTATCTAACAACAACCTTGAAGTAGTTGCCGTCGGCGACTACGATATAGACGCCAACCAAAGCATCAACCCACCTTTTAGGTGTAAGTTCGCAAGTATTACTTGCCACATTTTGAGCCTCGCTTGCGGTGCGTTGTTCTGCCATCAACGGCAAGCACATCGCAATGAGCATAAGAAGTAATAATACTTTTTTCATAGTAATACTATATATTTTTGACCTTTATTTTCAGTGCAAAAATAATATTAATATTTACAAAATACAAATACAAATAAAGTTTTTCGTTTCACGGGTTGCACATCACGCCAAAAAATGGTAAATTTGCACTTTAATTCGGTTCATGCCCAAGGCGTGTGCCACATATCGCATTGATAACTAATTAAATAAATCAATTAATAACTAAATTCAAATCAACTATGTGGTTATTTAAATCTTCGGTAGGAAGGAAAGTGGTGATGAGTGTCACCGGCCTTTTCCTTATCCTATTCTTAACATTCCATGCACTGATGAACGCAGTAGCAGTCATCTCGCTCGATGCCTATGAGGCTGTGTGCGAGTTCCTCGGTGCCAACTGGTATGCGCTGCTCGGTACCCTGGTGCTTGCCGCAGGTTTTGTGATTCACATCATCTACGCTTTCATCCTCACGCTGCAAAACCGCAGCGCACGTGGCAATGACCGCTATGCTGTCACTGCTCGCCCCAAGAGCGTGGAGTGGGCTTCGCAAAACATGTTTGTGCTTGGACTCATCGTGCTGTGCTTCCTGGTGCTTCACCTCGCACAGTTCTGGGCCAAGATGCAGCTGCCCGAAATCACCGACGGCGATGTCCTCTCTGGCTCCGAGGCTCTCGAAGCAACCTTCAGCCAGGTGTGGGTTCTCCCAGTTTACCTCATTGGCTTCTGCGCCATCTGGTTCCACATCACCCACGGTTTCTGGAGCGCGTTCCAGTCGATTGGTGTGAACAACGACAAGTGGATCAACCGCTGGAAATGCATCGGATGGTGGTGGGCTACTATCGTGATGCTGCTCTTCGCCGTTGAGGCTATTGCTCTCACAATCAAGTTTGCGACCGACAGCTGTCCCTGCATTGGCGACATGATTTAATCAAGCTGAGTAATTAATCATTAAAAATTATTACAACAATGGAAGAAAACAAGAACAACGTTGCTCAGCCAGTTATCGATTCTAAGATCCCTGAGGGACCTGTAGCTGAGAAATGGACAAACTATAAGGCTCATCAAAAACTTGTGAACCCTGCCAACAAGCGCCGCCTCGACATCATCGTCGTGGGTACTGGCCTGGCTGGTGCCAGCGCCGCTGCCACCCTGGGTGAGATGGGCTTCAAGGTGATGAACTTCTGCATTCAAGACTCACCACGCCGCGCCCACTCTATCGCCGCGCAAGGTGGTATCAATGCAGCCAAGAACTACCAAAACGACGGCGACTCGGTTTACCGCCTCTTCTACGACACCGTCAAGGGTGGTGACTATCGCGCTCGCGAAGCCAACGTTTACCGCCTTGCCGAAGTTTCCAACAACATCATCGACCAGTGCGTGGCACAAGGTGTTCCCTTCGCACGCGAATATGGTGGCTTGCTCGCCAACCGCTCATTCGGTGGCGCACAGGTGAGCCGCACATTCTACGCCAAGGGTCAGACCGGCCAGCAGCTGCTGCTGGGCGCCTACTCGTCGCTCAACCGTCAAATTGAGATGGGCAACGTCAAGAGCTACAACCGCTACGAGATGCACGACGTGGTTATCATCGACGGTCGCGCTCGCGGCATCATCGCCAAGAACCTCGTCACCGGCAAGCTCGAGCGCTTTGCCGCCCATGCTGTGGTAATCGCCACCGGTGGCTATGGCAACACCTATTTCCTCTCGACCAACGCAATGGCCTGCAACGTGAGTGCCGCTATGGCCTGCTACCGCAAGGGTGCTTACTTCGCTAACCCTGCCTACGTTCAAATTCACCCCACCTGCATCCCACGCCACGGTGACAAGCAGTCAAAACTCACCCTGATGAGTGAGTCGCTCCGTAACGACGGACGCATCTGGGTGCCAAAGAACATAGAGGATGCCAAGAAACTGCAAGCCGGCCAAATCAAGGGCAGCGACATTCCCGAAGAGGAACGTGACTACTACCTCGAGCGCCGCTATCCAGCCTTCGGTAACCTCGTTCCACGCGACGTGGCCAGCCGCGCCGCCAAGGAGCGTTGCGACAAGGGCTACGGCGTGAACAACACCGGTCAAGCTGTGTTCCTCGACTTCAGTGAGGCAATCAACCGCTTGGGCATCGATGTGGTGCGCCAGCGCTACGGCAACCTCTTCGACATGTATGAGGAAATCACCGACGTGAATCCTGGCGAGCTCGCAAGCGAGATCAACGGCGTGAAGTACTACAACCCAATGATGATTTATCCAGCTATCCACTACACCATGGGTGGCATCTGGGTTGACTATGAGTTGCAGACTTCTATCAAGGGCCTCTTTGCCATTGGTGAGTGCAACTTCAGCGACCATGGCGCTAACCGACTGGGTGCTTCGGCACTGATGCAGGGTCTTGCCGACGGATACTTCGTGCTACCCTACACCATCCAAAACTACTTGAGCGACCAGATCACAGTGCCCAGATTCTCTACCGACCTGCCAGAGTTTGAGGAGACCGAGGAGCGCGTGCAAGCCGAACTCGACAACCTCATGAACATCAAGGGCAACCGCTCGGTTGACTCAATCCACAAGGAGCTTGGAAACATCATGTGGGACTATGTGGGCATGGGTCGCACCAAGGAAAGCCTTGAGACCGCTCTTGAGAAAATCAAAGAGCTGCGCAAGGAGTTCGAGACCAACCTCTTTATCCCCGGTGACCAAGAGGGCATGAACATCGAGCTTGACAAGGCATTCCGCCTGCGCGACTTCATCACCATGGGCGAGCTCATCGCCTACGATGCCTTGAACCGTGAGGAATCTTGCGGTGGACACTTCCGTGAGGAGCACCAGACCGAGGAAGGCGAAGCCAAGCGCGACGACGAGAACTTCTTCTATGTTGCTTGCTGGAAATACAACGGCGACGACACCAAGGCACCATCGCTCATCAAAGAGCCACTACACTACGAGGCAATTAAGGTACAAACCAGAAATTACAAGAACTAGTTTTATTTAGAGAACAAGAAAACAAGAAAACGAGAAAACGAGAGGGTTCCCTGGCAATTAGTTTGGTATGGCCGATTATCCAATACATAAAAATCTGCAAGTTTGGAGCAAAAGCATTAGTTTTGTGAAGGACATTTATCTTATCACAAGGGCTTTTCCAAAAGATGAAATGTTTGGATTAACATCCCAACTTCGACGCGCAGCAGTTTCCATTCCTTCTAATATTGCCGAAGGAAATGGACGTGGCTCCAAGAAAGATCTTATACGTTTTTTATATATCGCTATTGGGTCAGCTGCTGAGATCGAAACACAACTCATTATTTGTCATGAAATTGGACTAATAAATGGAAATGATTTTGACCATCTCACTAGTCAAATTCATGAAATAATAAGAATGGCAACCGCTCTGGCTAATAACAAGAAAAAAGAACTTGATAAAAGCGAAGTAGAAACTGATTAGGAGAAGTCCTCTCATGCTTCTTGTCTTCTTGTCTTCTTGTCTACTTGTCCACTACAGATATGGAAACAAATATTAATATTAAACTGAAAGTTTGGCGCCAAGCTAACGCTCAGGCGCAGGGTGAATTTGTAACCTATGAGTTGCAGGACATTCCTACCGACACCTCGTTCCTCGAGACTCTCGACATCCTCAACGAGCAACTCGTTGAGCGTGGTGAAGAGCCCATCGCTTTCGACCACGACTGCCGCGAGGGAATTTGCGGTATGTGCTCGCTATACATCAATGGTCATCCTCATGGACCCGCGACTGGAGCTACTACATGCCAGCTCTACATGCGCCGCTTCAAGGATGGAGAGACCATCACTGTTGAGCCTTGGCGCTCGGCAGCATTCCCCGTTATCAAGGACTTGATGGTTGACCGCAACGCGTTCGACAAGATTCAGCAAGCTGGAGGTTACGTGAGCTTCAACACCGGCGGTGCCCAGGATGCCAACGCCATCCCCATCAGCAAGGTGGCAGCCGACGAGGCTATGGACAGCGCAAGCTGCATTGGCTGCGGCGCCTGTGTAGCAGCATGCAAGAACGGTTCGGCAATGCTCTTCGTTTCGGCCAAGGTGAGCCAGTTTGCTCTCCTTCCACAAGGTAAAGCCGAGGCTAAGAAGCGCGTGAAAGCCATGCTCCAAAAGATGGACGAGCTGGGATTTGGCAACTGCACCAACACTGGTGCATGTGCAGCCGAGTGCCCCAAGAACATCAAGTTGAGCAACATAGCACGCCTCAACCGCGAGTACATCTGCGCTAAGTGCAGCGACTAACCGTTGCACCTCTACAAACCAGCAAAGCTGCCAGCCCCAAACATTGAGGCTGGCAGTATTTTTTCTTTCCACATTAATGCTGATAATATCATTTTTTACTATTTTTGCACTGATTTTATAAAAAAGCAATGGGAGTAATACTGCAAGTTGAGAATTTGACCAAGTCATTTGGATATGACTTGCTCTTTGGCGACATCTCTTTCGGGCTTGACGAGGGAGACAAGGTGGGTCTTATCGCCAAGAACGGAACTGGCAAGAGCACACTGCTGAACTTGCTGGCAGGGGTCGATACCCCCGACGACGGCTCCATCATCTACCGCAACAACTTGCGCATTGGATATCTACAGCAAGCACCATCTTTCAAAGGAGCGAAAACTGTCATAGACGCTTGTCTCGAAGACGAAAACCCTGCAGCTACCGCCGTGCTGAACTATGAACATGCGGTCAAGACTGCCGACCCCGACGCCATGACTGCTGCCATTCAGGAAATGGACACCTGTCACGCTTGGGACTATGAGGACCGCTTCAAGCAGATTCTCACAAAACTGAAAATTGCCGACTTCCACCAACCAGTGACCGAGCTAAGCGGCGGGCAAATCAAGCGTGTGGCACTCGCCAAGATTCTCATCGACGAGCCACAACTGCTCATCCTTGACGAGCCAACCAACCACCTCGACATCGACATGATTGAGTGGCTTGAGAACTACCTCAAGCGCAGCAACATGACGCTGCTCATGGTCACTCACGACCGATACTTCCTCGACAACATCTGCACCCGCATCATCGAGATGGACCAGCAAGAGATATTCACCTATGATGGCAACTACAACTACTATCTCGAGAAACGAGCCGAGCGCATCGAGGCACAAAATGCACAGGTCGAGAAAGCCCGCAACCTGCTGCGCACCGAGCTTGAATGGATGCGCCGGCAGCCACAGGCACGCCAGCACAAGGCACAATACCGCATCGACGCGTTCTATGACCTCAAGGAGCGTGCCCGGGGGATCAGAGACCGAGGCGACGTCAAGCTCAATGTCAAGTCGGCCTACATAGGCAAGAAAATATTCACTGCCCACAATGTTTGCAAGGCCTATGGCGACAAGGTGATTCTCAAAGACTTCGACTACACCTTTGCGCGCTACGAGAAGCTTGGCATCGTGGGCGACAACGGAGTGGGAAAATCCACTTTCATAAAACTATTGCTCGGTGAGGTGCCATGCGACAGCGGGCACTTTGAGCTGGGCAAGACATTACGCTTTGGTTACTACAGCCAAGAGGGCATCGAGCTTGACGAGAGCAAGAAGGTCATCGATGCAGTGCGAGACATTGCCGAGTATATCGTCTTTGACGAGAAAACACATTACACGGCGGCACAGTTTCTCAACCTCTTCCTCTTCAACAACAACGAGCAACAGAAGTACATCCACACATTGAGCGGTGGCGAGAAACGACGACTATATTTAGCTATGGTGCTCATGGGCAAGCCCAACTTCCTCATCCTCGACGAGCCCACCAACGACCTCGACATCTCCACTCTCGAGATTTTAGAGGACTACCTGTCGAAGTTCAACGGATGCGTCATTATCGTCAGCCACGACCGCTTCTTTATGGACCGCACTGTTGACCACACCTTCGTATTCATGGGCAATGGCATTGTCAAGGATTTCCCAGGAAACTACAGTGAATATCGCGCATGGAAAGACTATCATGACCAACTTGCCGCCAAAGAGGCACGTGCCAATGCCAAACCTAAAGAAAAGGTGCAATACAACGTGCGCGACAAGTCGCTCAAACTTTCTTACAAAGAAAAACGAGAACTCGAGCAACTCAATGTTGAAATAGAACAACTCTCTAACGAGAAGCAACAACTCGACACTTTGTTTGCCAGCGGTAAAGTTATAACCGACATGGACGCCAAGAGCGCACGATACAACGAGATACAAGAGATACTCGAAGAAAAAGAGATGCGCTGGCTCGAGTTAAGCGAAAAAGAAGAATAAGATTATGAGGACACGCCATCTATTATTATTGACATTTATCGTGCTCACAGCATCATTTGCGGCGGCACAAGAGACAAAAGCCGACTCGGCAAATGCCACATCACACCCCATCAAGGTGAGCCTTATCACCTTCTACCCCGGTGATGAGATTTTTGAGGTGTTTGGACACAGCGAGATACTACTCTCCGACTCCACCGGAAATTACTATATCAATTATGGTGTGTTTGACTTCAACTCTCCGGGCTTCATCATGCGTTACATCATGGGAGAAACCGACTACCTGTGCGCCATCATGCCCCCCAACCACGACAGCGGCATAAAAAATGGCCGCAAGAGAGTTCAACAAGAACTTAATCTCACCCCCGAACAGACCCAAAAGGTGTGGGATGCCCTGGCTTGGAACGTAAGGCCCGAAAATCGTGAGTACCGTTATCGTCATTTCAGCGACAACTGCGCCACACGACCACGCGACGTGATAGAAAACGCTTTAGGACACCCCATAGACTTTGACAAGTGCCACTACATTGTGGGCAAAACCCTGCGACAGGTTATGACTCACTACACTCGCAACTATCCATGGGAACAGTTTGGAATAGACCTCGTGCTCGGTGCAGCCTGCGACACAGTGATGGACTCGCGCACCCAAACCTTTGTCCCACTATTCCTCATGCACGCTCTCGACAGTGCCGTTGTGATGCGTGATGGCCAGCCAGTACCGCTTGTGTCGAGACGCACAATTCTCCAACCAGGAAGCGACAACGGCATAGTAGCCCCACCCACTCCATGGTATCTCACTCCCATGACGATGGCATTGATAGTGCTGGCTCTGTCTATCGTTATCACAGTGATAGACCTGAGAAAAGGGAAAAACACTCGATGGTACTACTCCATCTTCTTCCTCGTCGCCGGCCTGGCCGGATGCATCGTCTTCTTTATAGAATTCATCTCTACCCATGAAGCCGTGATGCCCAATTACAACATCCTGTGGCTGCATCCGCTGTTGTTGCTGCTATCGATACTGCCTTGGTTCAAAAAAATGGGCCGCATGCTACTGTGGGGGCACTGCTTGAACATCATTCTCATCTTAACCACAGCTGTTATCTGGCTAAGCTCACTCCAGGTGCCCAACATGGCATTCCTTCCTCTCATTGCAGCATCCTTGCTCTGCTCCATCTCATGCCTGAAAACATCAAGTAGACCATAATTCTTGCCATCAAGACAAGAAGTTGGCTTATATACCGCCTCAATTCACACTTGTTATAGATTATTTTCTTATTTTTTGTATTTTATTAAAAAAATATTATTACCTTTGTGATGATAAAAATAAAACCCATAAAAACGCGCATCACACCAACCAATGTTAACTCAGATATATAATGGTCAGATTCTCACTCCATCGGGGTGGATAAACGATGGCTCGCTGCTCTTTGAGGACTCTCGCATAGTAGAGATCAGGAAGAACAGCAACATAGAGCCTCGTGCCGAGACCGCTATCAACGCATTAGGAATGTATGTGGTGCCTGGTGGCATCGACCTGCATTGCCATGGTGGTGGTGGATGCGACTTCATGGAAGGCAATAAAGAGGCATTTATCAAAGCCGTTATTGCTCACAGGAAACATGGAACCACCTCCATATTCCCCACATTGTCGTCGTCAACATTGCCAATGATTGAAGCGGCGGCACACACATGCGATGAACTCATCGAGGACCCATTCAGCGGTGTGCTGGGACTGCATCTTGAAGGACCTTATTTCAACCCCCTCAAAGCCGGGGCTCAAATGCCTGAATTGATAAGACTACCCGACCCCAACGAATATCATCATGTTGTCGAAGATTTCAATTCCATCAAAAGATGGGACTCGGCACCCGAACTGCCAGGTGCCATAGAAATGGGACCCTACCTAACGAGAAAGGGCGTGCTTCCTTCTATCGCCCACACGGCAGCAGAGTTTGACCATGTAAAACTGGCCTACGATGCCGGCTACACACATGCCACACATTTCTATAACGGCATGCCAGGGTTCCACAATGTGCGTGAGTTCAAGCATGCTGGTACAGTAGAGGCGGTATACCTGATGGAAAACATGACGGTTGAGATGATTGCCGACGGTATCCATGTGCCTCCCACCCTGCTCAAGCTCGTTTATCACATGAAGGGAGTGGAGAAGACCGCTCTGGTAACCGATGCACTGGCTGTAGCTGCCAGCGACAGCCACAAGGCATTCGACCCGCGTGTAATCATTGAAGATGGAGTCTGCAAGCTTGCCGACCGCTCGGCATTGGCAGGAAGTATTGCTACCATGGACCGACTCATTGCCACCGCAGTACACCTTGCCGACATACCTCTTCAAGACGCTTGCCGAATGGTTGCCGAGACTCCGGCACGCATCATGGGAGTATACGACCGAAAAGGCTCGCTACAGAGAGGGAAAGATGCCGACATACTGCTTCTCGACAACGACATCAAGCTCAAAGCGGTATATTGCATGGGCAACAGAGTAAACCTCGAAGAGAAAATTTGAAATAAAAAGCACTGCCTCAAAGTTGTTCATAAACACATGGCAGTGTTTAGACAACCTCATCGTATTGATGTGGATTCTTGGTCAATCATTCCTATTTCATCTCGTTTTTTTCCAAAAACTCACAAAAAACGCCCAAAAGTGTTGCACAAATCAAAAAAAACATCTATCTTTGCAGTCGCAATTGAAAAATGGTGGAATTAGCTCAGCTGGTTAGAGCGTCGGATTGTGGTTCCGAAGGTCGTGGGTTCGAACCCCATATTCCACCCCAAAGCAGGACTTCTGAAATTCAGGAGTCCTGCTTTTTTCTCTCAAAACAAAAAATCGGACAAAGGGGACGGTTCTTTTTGTCCGATTTTGGAGTCAGTCGGAAAAATCAGACAAAGGGGACGGTTCTTTTTGTTCGATTTTGGAGTCAGTCGGTGATACCGTTGCCTGTGTAGAGCTGGTAGTAACGTCCTTGTCGAGCTATCAGTTCGTCGTGATTGCCCTGTTCAATGATTCGTCCTTTTTCCATGACAACAATGATGTCGGCATTACGCACTGTGCTGAGCCTGTGTGCAATGACAAAAGTAGACCGTCCATCCATGAGTGAATCCATTCCTTTCTGTATCATGCGCTCGGTTCGAGTGTCGATATTGCTTGTGGCCTCATCGAGGATGAGTGCGGGAGGATTGGCGACAGCGGCGCGTGCTATGGCGATGAGCTGCCTTTCACCTTGCGACAAGTTGCCTCCGTCGGCAGTTAGCATCGTGTAGTATCCATGAGCCAGACGCGAGATGAAATCGTGTGCATGAACAAGCTTTGCCGCATCGATACATTCTTGGTCGGTGGCATCGAGCCTTCCGTAACGAATATTATCCATCACAGTACCTGTAAAGAGATGTGTCTCTTGCAGCACCATCCCCAAGCTTCTACGCAGGTCGGAACGGCAAATCTGCTTAATGGGAATGTTGTCATATAGAATCTCACCGTCTTGAATATCATAGAATCGATTGATGAGATTGGTGATCGTGGTCTTTCCTGCTCCTGTCCCTCCCACCAATGCCACCTTCTGGCCTGCATCGGTGTCGAGGTCGATGTCAAAGAGCACCTGTTTCTCGGGCACATATCCGAAATCCACACAAGAGAAGTCGACCTCACCTTGCTGCTTCACAAGTTCAAAGCCACCTTGTACAGGCTTCTTCCATGCCCACGACTTAGTGAACTCTTGTGTCTCGGTCATCGTCCCGTCGTCGCTCTCTTCCACGTTCACGAGTTTGACTGTTGCTGAGCTGTCATCCTCACTTGTCTGATCCATTACATTGAACACCCTCTCGGCACCAGCCAAAGAAGCTACCACACTGTTGACCTGGTTGCTCACCTGCGACACAGGCTGTGTGAAGTTCTTGATCAGAGTAAGAAACGACACGAGAGTTCCCACCGTGAGTCCTCCCCCACCCAATGCGACCATAGCTCCCACTGCTGCACATGTGACATAGATGAGGTTTGAGAGATTTCCATTTATGGGCATCACAATGTTGGCGACTTTGTTGGCATTGCATGCACTGTCTCTGAGGCTCTCATTGAGCTGTTCAAACTGCTCCAAAGCCTCGTCTTCATGGCAGAAAGTCTTTACCACCTTCTGTCCAGTGAGCATTTCTTCCACAAATCCGTTCATTGCCCCCATATCATTCTGCTGACGCCTGAAATAGATCGCCGAGCGCCCACCGAGCCACTTGGTGGTAAACACCATCACTGTGGTAAGAGCAATAGTGAGCAATGTGAGTTGCCAGTTGAGCACAAACATGCTCGAGAGAGTTGCCACAATGGTAATCAAAGAGCTGAAGACATTAGGCAGACTGTTGCCCACCATCTGCCTCAGGGAGTCGACATCGTTGGTATAAACACTCATCACATCGCCATGGGAGTTCTGGTCAAAGAACTTGACGGGCAGGGATTCCATGTGTTCAAACAGTTGCTCACGTAGCTTCAGCAACATTCCCTGGCTGACGTTTATCATCAACCGGCTATTGAGGTAGGAGCAAGCCACTCCCACCAGCAACACAGCGGCAAGCTTGAAGAGAGTTACAGCAAGCGGCCCGAAGTCGGGATGGGCCTCAACGCTCAACGGGGCTATATAATCGTCGATGAGTGTGCGCGTGAAGAGTGTTGAAATCAACGTTGTTGCCGTTGTCACCAAGATGCAAATCGCAACCACCAGCAACGACCACTTGTAGCTGCTCAGCATCAACTTGAGCAGCCTGCCAGCAGTCTTGAGTCCTCCTGGAGGCATCTTAGCTGTTCCTTGGTTTCGGCGATAACCACCGCCTCCCCTCATTCCCGGTCCCATGGTTTTCTAAAATTGAAGGTATAGATTTGACAAAACAAGAAAAGGAATTAAAGGAGCGGCAAACTTTGGTCTCCTTTAATTCCTTTACTGTTTCAATTATTTCTTCTTGGCTTGTCGCTCTCGAGCCAGTCTATCATACTCGGTGTTGCCATGCTGGAGCAACGAGTTGTAGAGTTTGTCATCGTTAATCACTCTCAGAGCTTCTTGCACGTCCTTGTTGCGGTGATTGATGATGATTGTGTAGGCTCCTGGATCGGCAAAGACATCTCGAGCAATCAGTCCCTTAAGTACAGTCTTTAAGAGATTCTCGCTTATTTTGTACTGCTCGTCGTTATAGGCAACCTTGTCACGCTCACCCATGGCAATGAAGTTCTTCATGTCGTCTTCGGTAAGCGAGAAACGCCTGTCAAAGTCATGAACATCGGTATATTCCGTTTTGATGCGTTCACGATTCTTATCGACATAGTCAACAGCAAACTGGTTAATGACGCCCTTAGCCAACATGTCGCGGTAGTACTTGCTGTTCTCTGTGGTGTCGAGCGGAACGAAAACGTCGGGCATGATACCGCCACCGCCATAGATAATGCGCTCATTCTTGAGCGTTCTATAGGTGAGTGAATCGTTGAACTGAATGCTGTCGATGTGGAAATATTCACCTTCTTTAGAACGATCGAGCAGGTCCTCTTCATAATGTTCTTTGTCGCCCTTAGTGTAAGGCTTCTGGATGCATCGTCCCGATGGAGTGTAGTATCGAGCCACTGTGAGTCGCATCATCGAGCCATCGTCAAAGCGGAATGGGCGTTGCACCAAGCCTTTCCCGTAGGTGCGACGACCCACAATTACAGCTCGGTCCCAGTCTTGCATGGCACCCGAGAAAATTTCGCTTGCCGAAGCCGAGAACTGGTCAACGATAACCACAAGTTTCATGTCTTTATAGTTGCCGAAACCATCGGCCTTGGCATCTTGACGTGGAGAGTTGTTTCCCTGAGTGTAAACTATGAGCTGATTGCGGTTCAAGAACTCATTGCACATGTCGACTGCCGAGTTGAGATATCCACCTCCATTGTCGCCCAGGTCGATGATGAGCTGCTTCATTCCCTGATCCAAGAGTTTCTCGATGGCCTCAACCATTTCTTCGTGAGTCTTGGCACCGAAGCGTGAAATCTGGATATAACCGGTTTTGCCGTCAATCATGTAGGCAGCATCCACGCTGTAAAGAGGGATGTTGTCACGAGTGATTCGGAAAGTAATGAGCTCGGGGTTGTTCCCACGCTTAACTTGAACTGTTACCTTGGTGCCCTTCTTGCCACGCAGTCGTTTCATGATGTCGCTGTTCTTCATCTTGACGCCGGCAATGACAGTATCGTTGACGGTGACAATGCGGTCACCTGCCAGAATTCCTACTTTCTCGGATGGACCGCCAACAATAGTCTGAATCACATACAGAGTGTCCTGCTTCATATTGAACTGAATGCCGATACCGCTGAACTCACCCTGCAAGGGCTCTTCCAGCTCTTTAGTCTCCTTGGCATCGGTATAAGTAGAATGTGGGTCCAAACTCTCAAGCATTCCTCTGATAGCCTCTTCGATAAGTTGGTCATTATTGACCGTGTCTACATAAAAATTGGAGATTGCATACTGCGCATTGAGCAGTTTCTGCATCGAATTATTGTTGCTTCGACGTTGAGCGCCAAGCAACAATGCTATTCCCAGTAATAAACATAAAGTAAAAGCAAATTTTTTCATATTTTTGATGTATTGTTTGTTATCGTGATTGTTATTCTATTTTGCCCAGTAAATTTTGAAGGCTATTTTGCGGAATATAAGAACTGATGTCTTGTTTATAAGCATAGAGCTCCCTGACGATTGTCGAGCTGATGTGGCTGTACTCGGGAAGAGTGTAGAGCAGCACAGTCTCGATACCGCTCAGCCTGCGGTTGATCTCGGCCATGTGCATCTCGTTTTCGAAGTCTTGTATCATGCGCACTCCTCGTAGCAAGCATGTAGCCCCAACCTCGCGTGCCACATCGACAGTGAGACCCGATGAAGCCACAACTCGCACTCGTGGCTCACCTGCAAACACTTGCTTGATGAAGTCCAGCCTGTTCTCGAGACTCATAAAAGGCTTTTTTGAGATATTGCTCACTACGGCCACCACAATCTCGTCGAATAGTGGCAACGCCCTGAGCACTATCGACTCATGCCCACGAGTGAACGGGTCAAACGACCCTTGGAACATGGCAATTCTTTTACCGTCAGTGCACTGTGATGTCTTCATCGTCTTCAATAACTAAGTTGTCAATAATGAAATTCTGTCGCTCCATTGTGTTCTTACCCATAAAGAACGTGAGCAGTTGCTTCACATTGTCCTCCTTGCGCAGTTTCACCTTGTCGAGACGCATCTCAGGGCCAATGAAGTCGACAAACTCCTCCGGTGAGATTTCACCAAGTCCTTTGAATCGTGTTATCTCGGCATTGTCTCCAAGCTTGTTGATAGCCGCCACGCGCTCTTCGTCGCTATAGCAGTAGTAGGTCTCAACCTTGTTTTTCTTGGCCTCACGTCCTGCGCTGCGGCTCTTGCGCTTGGCATCCTTGCGGTTGAGCACTCGGAACAGCGGTGTCTGAAGAATGTAGAGGTGCCCGGTCTTGACGAGTTCGGGATAGAACTGCAAGAAATAGGTGAGCAAGAGCAGGCGGATGTGCATGCCGTCGACATCGGCATCGGTGGCGATAATCACCTTGTTGTAACGCAGGCCGTCGATACCGTCCTCAATGTTGAGCGCTGCTTGAAGCAAGCCGAATTCTTCATTCTTGTAAACCACAGCAGGAGCTACCCCGAATGTGTTGAGAGGCTTACCTCGCAAGGAGAACACCGCCTGAGTCTGGACATCCCGAATCTTGGTGATAGAACCGCTCGCCGAGAGGCCCTCGGTGATAAACAAGCATGTCTCCTCTCGACGGTCTCCACGATTGTCGTTGTAATGCACACGGCAGTCACGCAGCTTGTCGTTGTGCAGTGCAGCCTTCTTCATGCGCTCACGTGTGACTTTTGTCACGCCAGCTATCGCCTTGCGCTCTTTCTCGTTTTCCTGAATCTTCTTGAGCAGTACATCGGCTGTTTCGGGGGTCTTGTGCAGGTAGTTGTCGAGCTCTTTCTTGATGTAGTCGTTGATGAACTTGTAGATGGTGGGGCCATCTTTCCACATCACGCTGGAGCCAAGCTTTATCTTGGTCTGTGACTCAAACACTGGTTCCTCTACCTTGATGCTGATTGCGGCGACGATGCCGTTGCGGATGTCGCTGTACTCGAAGTTCTTGCCGTAGAAGTCTTTTATGGTGCGTGACAACGCCTCGCGGAATGCGCTCTGGTGTGTGCCGCCCTGAGTGGTGTGCTGCCCGTTGACAAAGGAGTAGAACTCCTCGCCCATCTGTGCCGCGTGGGTGATAACCACCTCTATGTCGTCGCCGGTGAAGTGCATGAGCGGATAGAGCGGGTCGTTGGTCATGTTCTCGTTCACCAGGTCGCTGAGGCCGTTGCGCGAGTGGTAGCGCTTGCCATTATAGTAAAGCGACAAGCCGGTATTCAGGAACGAGTAGTTCTTGATCATCACCTCGATGATGTCGTCGCGGTACTCATAGTTCTTGAAGATGGTGCCATCGGGGACAAACTCCACGAGTGTTCCGTTCTCGTCGTCGGGGTTGGCAGCAATGATGCCGGTCTCTTTCTCAACGAGGCCTTCCTTGTAGGTCACAGCCGAGCATTGGCCGTCACGAACCGAGCGGATGAAGAAGCTTGACGACAAGGCATTTACCGCCTTGATGCCCACACCGTTAAGACCAACTGAGCGCTTGTAGTTCTTGGTGTCGTACTTGGCGCCAGTGTTCATCTTGCTTGATGCGTCTTTCACTTGATCGAGGGGAATGCCACGACCATAGTCGCGTATGGTAACTTTGCCTTCCTCTACAGTGATATCGATGCGTGGCTTGGCGAAGCCAGTGTTGAACTCATCGATAGAGTTGTCTATAACCTCCTTCATGAGGACGTAAATACCGTCATCACTCTGTGAGCCGTCGCCCAGCTTGCCAATGTACATTCCGGGACGCAACCTGATGTGCTCACGAGGGGTGAGCGTCACCAGTTTCTCATATCCTCCAAAGTCACTGCCCTGTGGTTGATTATTATCTTGTAGTTCTAAATCTTGAGCCATTAATTATTGTGTAAATAGTGGGACGCTTATATCTTTTTTCTATCGAAACCACGCGCCATTAGTCTCAAATTGCAAAGTTACATAATTCTTTCCAATAAAAAATTACTCACTACCCTTTTTATAGTTATTTAATACCTAATCAATGTTCCAATCACGATTAACCGACTAAAAACATGAACCGCCAAATGCAACCTATAAACAAGATTTGGCGGTAAAAGATTGCGAGAACATCATTTGTCACTAATTGTGGCAGATGTGCTATTGCTGCTTGGATGGCAAGTCGGGGGGGAGTTCCTGATAGTCGACATTCTCAACCATTCCATCCGGGCTGGCACTGCTGTGTTGTGGCAGTTGTAGCATACTATTGTGCAACACAAAACCCAAGCGTTGCGCCTGCGGCTTGAATGTCCTGTAGGTGAGAGCACCCGAGATGAGACCGCTCACCACTGGAATAACCTTTCCTAACCCCTCGGAGATGCCATTCTTCGAGATTTCCATTCCCACCTTCTTTGCAATCTTCCTTACCGTTACCTGCAAAACACCATTGGAGAGCGCATATTCCGGTAGCCTTTTGAGAAACTCACGCTGCAATCTTTTGCCAAGTTCTTGCAGAGTTTTTGCAGCCACTGCCACACCTGTCATCACGCCAACGAAGACGGTGAGCAAATTGCAGGCACCTTGTGACAGATGGCCGTTCTCATCGCGCATGTCGGGATAACCATAGATATAGGCAAGCTTTTGAGCCACGACAAAAACGTGATAATAGAACTGCGCTATGTCGCTGGGCACTGTGCCAAGCGTAGCCCAACCGCCCGGCACCCCCATAGCTGCCGAGAGGATAGTAACCTTCTTGGTGTGCGACTTGATGATATTAGTCGCCAGCTTGTCAAGAACCTTATTAGGCACAACACCAGCAGTCCCATTAGCGATTGCAGCGTTGATGTGAGAACCCACACAGTAATCCTTCAAGGCACTTCTTAAAAATTTCTCGCGGTCGACGGCAACTCCCGGCAATTTGAGTGCTGCGCTCATCACCTTGTTCCATATTGTGATCTCGTTTGACATGATATCTCGTTGTAATGATTATTAATAAAGGTCCGACAAAACCTGTGTTTTTTGTCGCAAATGTAGCTAAACATTAACATCCATGCAAATTATGTGCCGAATTTTAGTTTCAAGACAGTTTAAGGATTCTTTTTTTGAATAAAAAAGGAAAGATTATTATTTTTTTTATTACTTTTGCCACTCAAATCAATAAAAAAACTTTCTATGATTTCTTTCTTAATAAGCATCGCAGCCCTTGTCTTGGGCTATCTGATATATGGTCGCGTGATAGAACGCATTTTCGGCCCCGACGACCGCAAGACCCCTGCCCTCGTCCATCCCGACGGAGTTGACTACATAGCCATGCCCACGTGGAAGGTGTTTATGATCCAGTTTCTCAACATTGCCGGCACGGGCCCCATCTTTGGTGCCATCATGGGTGCGTGGTTTGGTCCGGCGAGCTTCTTGTGGATTGTGATAGGATGCATCTTTGCCGGCTCGGTTCACGACTACCTCAGCGGCATGCTGTCACTGCGCCACGATGGCGCTGGTCTGCCCGAGCTTGTGGGCAAGTACATGGGCAACACCATTAAGATTATCATGCTGGTGTTCTCGATGTTGCTGCTGTTGATGGTGGGCGCGGTGTTTGTTTACAGTCCGGCCTCGATACTTGCCGGAATTGGAGGAAATGAGATAATGTGGTTTGTTGTAATATTCATTTATTACATCATTGCCACCCTACTACCCATCGATAAGATTATAGGCAAGATTTATCCAGTATTTGCCATTGCGCTGATATTCATGGCGATAGGTCTGTTTGTGTGCCTGCTCATCAAGATGCCTCACATTCCTGAGGTGTGGAACATAGGCAACATGGACTCATGGATGACCTCGCAAGTCGACAACGGGCATGACCTGCTTGGCATGAAGGAATATCTCAAAGCCAATACAATCTTCCCCGCAATGTTCATCACCATCGCTTGTGGTGCAATCAGTGGCTTCCATGCCACTCAAAGTCCTCTCATGGCACGATGCCTCAAGAGCGAGAAGTTAGGGCGTCCAGTGTTCTACGGCTCGATGATTACCGAGGGATTTGTGGCTCTCGTTTGGGCAGCGGTTTCATCGTGGTTCTTCTATAGTGCCGGTTGGAAACAAGTGCTGCCTCCCGATGCTGTCAACGAGTTTCTGAATCAAGTGGGCAATACCGACGGCAAGACACTCATTCAATACTTTAACGCTCCAGCTGTGGTGAAACTCGTGTGCAGTAGCTGGCTTGGCGTGGCGGGTGGCATACTGGCTATGCTTGGTGTGGTTGCGGCTCCCATCACCAGTGGAGACACTGCATTGCGCAGCGCGCGCCTAATCATTGCCGATTTCTTGAAATTTGACCAAAAGCCCATTATCAAGCGACTGATGATAGCTGTGCCCATGTTTGCAGCAGTGTTGATGCTTCTCATCTGGCAACTGGCTTCGCCCAACGGCTTCAATGCCCTGTGGCAATATTTTGGATGGGCCAACCAGACACTCTCGGTGTTTACCCTGTGGACTATTACCATCTACCTCTATAGAAAGAAAAAATGCTACTGGGTCACTCTCATACCAGCAATTTTCATGACTGCAGTGAGCCTTACTTTTATTGTTCAACAAATTATTTGACCACTATGCTAAAAAATTTCTTAATTGTTGTTGCTGCATTAATTTTTTGCACAACACAAACCCTGCAGGCTCAAGACTTTGACCCCAACGATGAGCCTAAGAATGAATTAGCGTTAGCTTATGGTGCCATAAACTCAAGCAATTGCCTCGATGTTTTTTCCGAGGTGGTGGGTGCCATGTTTGGGGCACGATATAAGAACTCCAAGTTCGTAGGACCTTTCAGTGCCGAGTATTTTTACCATGTCACGCCATTGATTGGTGTTGGCGGTATAGGGGTTTACAACCATCACAAAGAAGATGTCGTGCAAGGCGAACAAATTACTGGCAAGCGCACATCCAACTACTTCACCATAATGCCGGCGGTGAAATTCAATTGGCTTAGGAAACAAAACTGGGGACTATATTCCAAGCTCGGAGCTGGCTACACTCATGCCAACTACTCGACAACAGGCAAAGATGCCGATGGAAACTACAGCAAAGACTCCAGTGGAAACGACTTCTTCAACTTCCAGGTTTCTCTCATAGGAGCCGAAGCAGGAAACCGCAATGTTCGTGGATTTGCCGAACTTGGTTTCGGAGAGCAAGGACTAATACATGGCGGTGTGAGATTCCGTTTTTAATACATCACATCTCATTTGACATCAGTCGGATAAAAGAGACAATTTCTTTTGTCCGATTTTTTATTATCACAATAAGTGATTGAAAAATTTGTCTTAGACCTAAAAAAGCACTACCTTTGCACCGTGATAATGTGGTGGCCAGCATGAGCACCCGCTCCACTGCTGGCTGAAAAGGGAACACAGGTGAGAATCCTGGGCAGAACCCGCTGCTGTATTTTCCCTCACAATTGTCGCTTGCCGATTTTTCCTGAAATCTCGGCCACTGCAAGCCTAAGGCTTGTGGGAAGGCCCCAAGGCGAGCGATGGGAATGAGCCAGAAGACCTGCCTCGTTATCGTTAAAAACTTTTCGTGCTCTCGTGGAATTAGGGCAGGAACACATTGCAGGTTTACGCTGTTTTTAAAAGACAACTAATGACAAAATTATTTGGCATTAGACAGTGTTTTGTTTAAGGACAATTGGCGCAGGCACCACACTCACTGTGGGACAAACAAAAACAACAAAGCCTGACAAGAACAACAAAATAATTCTTTGTTGGATTTGTTTTAATTTGTTGAATTTGTTTGATTTGTTTCAGATTTGGAGGATTTCTGCCCGTCAGGGCACTCCACCTTGCTTCATGTTGTTTCGTCGTTTCACCGAGGGTAGAGTGAAATGACGTTTTTATTAACATAATTAATTAACTATGAAGCAACTAAGTTTACTTTCCAAGACTTTTGCGCTGATTGTTGCTATCGCCGCAATGGCACTGCCTGCGCGTGCCGACCGCACTGTCAATCAGCTGCAATTTGGTAAGCAGACCATCGAGGTTGCTGCCGATGAGGTGATAACCTTCTACGACATGAATGGTTATCAGGGAATCTCGTCTTCGAGCAGCAACAACTCGCAGTCGCTCACCGTGTTCAAGCCTGCCGAGGGAAAAGCAATCCAGCTTACCTTCGAGAGACTTGACGTGCGCAACGACGGTGCATCGTGGCCTGCTTACGTGAACGTGTATGCTGGCGACCCCGATCCCGATGGCTCGTTCAGCTATGCTACATCAACAAGTGGCGTGACCGCAAGCTCCACACTACCCAAGGGCAATGTGCTTGAGAAGCTCGACGGCACTTATGAAAACAAGACCTACACTGCCACCGATGCCTCGGGAATCATCTCTGTGGGTTATCTTTACCGTTATGCCGAAGCCTGTGACGGCTGGAAGGGCACAGTTAAGTGTATCACCCTCGAAGACATGACTGTGACTGGTGCTTCGAGCAACTACGAGAACGTAACTGCATCAACCACCGCCACCGAGGCAATCAATTTCGCTACCGCCGAGGTTACCACCACCGGCGTGATGAATGCAGACAATGTGACTGGCATCTCGTTCAAGGCTACAACCAATGAGGACGCTATCGACCCAACGCAGTTGCGCCTCTATGCAGGCTCGCAGCCTTCGTTCAAGAGCGCTACAGCACTCGATGCCACAGTGGCTGCCGATGGCGACGGCTACACTTTCACCCTGAACCAACCACTGGCCGAGGGCATCAACAAGTTCTCGATTGCTGGTGAGTTCCTGGGCGAGGCTGTTCCTGGCGCAAAGGCTGCAATTGAGATTACCAAGATTGCCACCACAGGCATGCCCAGTGGCGTGACTCCTTTCACCGCTGGCACTCCAGTGGAAGTGGCAAAACCTGCTATCGCGCTCATCTCCACCACTCCACAAGTCATCACTGTGGGCGACGTGCCCTACAACTTCTATGACGACGGCGGCAAGGATGGCAATATCACTCAAGGCTTTGAAGGACAAATCACCTTTGTTCCTGCTACCGAGGGCAATGCTATCAAGATTGACTTCTCGAAACTCGACCTGTTCAACACTTCGACCGTTGGCTACAACGACGTGTTCAAGTTCTACAACGGCCGAGAGGTTAACGAGGAGAACCTCATCACTACCCTACTCGATGAGCCCGAAATCGTGAAATCTACTGCCGACGACGGTTCTATCACCGTCTACCTCAAGAGCACAGCAGGTTATCCCAAGAGCGGTTGGGAGGCACTGGTTAGCCAGTTCCTGCCAGGCGACATGACTCTTGCTGGGGTTACCGGCGAGGCAGCGTCGACCGCAACCGTTGCCGCTGGCGACACCAACGCACAAATGCTTGTGATAGACGTTCAAACCGACAACACAGCCAATCCATTAAGCCTCAAGGGTATCAATCTCACTGCTGCCGATGCAAAGAACATCGCGCGCGCACGCGCTTATTATTTAGGTAAGAAGAACGAGTTCGCAACTACCAATCCATTTGGTGAGGTGGATGTTACTGGCACCAGCATCGCTATCACTGGCGAAAAGGAACTCATCGAGGGGCATAACTATGTGGCTGTAGTGCTCGACCTCAACGACAACGCACAGAATGGTGAGCAAATCACTCTGTCGCTCGACAATGTGCTTGTGGGCGAGACCACCCAGGCTCCCGAGACTGCAGTTAGTGCAACCCGCACCGTCAACAACGTGTGCCGTGCCACTCAAGGCTCGCACAGCCACGTCATCAGTGGTCCTTGGACATTCACCAACACCGAGGGCTACAGCGGCAAGTATGAGACCGTAGATGCCGACTACATTGTCACCTTCACCCCTGCTGAGGCAGGCACCGTGGCACAAATCGACTTCTCGGCGTTTGACGTATACTACTCAAACTCAAGCTACGGCACCAAAGCCGTCTATGAGATTTACAGTGGCACCGAAATCAATAACGCCAACCTGTTGTGGAGCCTGCAAGACGCAAGCCAGAGCTCAACTGGTCCTGGCACCGTGCTCCGTTCTCAGAGCGCCGATGGTTCACTCACCATCCGCTTCAATCCTAAGACAACGAGCAGCTACTATGCCGGCACCGGTTGGACCGCCACCGTGCAGCCCTTCCAGAACCATGACATGACAGTTAGCGGAGTGACAGTTAACCAGACCAGCACCGACGTGCTCGCTCCTGGCGCCAGCAATGCCCAGCTCATCGACTTCGTAGTCGAGACCGAGGGCACTCTCAGCACCGCCACTATCAACAACGTCGCTCTTGACCTCAAGGGCAATGAGGCTGCTGTAAACAAGGTTAGCGTATTCTACAACAACACCAACGACTTTGCTACTGCAATAGAGTTTGGCAACGTTGAGAATCCTGCACAAAGCGAGGTTTCTATCGCTGGCGAGCGTGAGCTCACCGAGGGCAAGAACTACTTCTGGGTAACCGTTGACGTAAAAGCCGACGCCGAGGCCGAGGCTCAAGTCGACGCCAAGCTCCTCTCAATCACCGATGCCGCCGGCACTGTCACCACTGTTGAGAATGGTGATCCCGAAGGCGTGCGCGTGGTTAAGTACATCTATCTGCTTGAGGAAGGCAACAACGTGATTGTTGTCAACAATCCTCTTATGTTCTACGACGACGGAGGTCCCGACGGCAAAGTCAGCAAGGGCTTTACAGGCACCGTCACCTTCATTCCTGGCCGTGAGAACAGCGCTGTTGAACTTAACACTCAAGGCACATTCTCGATTGGCTCAGGCAACATGTACGTTTACAACGGTCAGGAGGTCAACGACGACAACCTGCTCAACAAGTACTCGACCACTACAGGTCCTGCCAACCTTGTGAGCAAGGCCGAGGATGGCTCTCTCACCGTTTACTATAAGGGCAACTCTACAGCTACAACCCTCGACGGATGGGCTATCGCAGTTTCACTGCACGAGAAGACTCCATTTACTATCGAGAGCGTTGAGGCTACTGCCACTAGCGAAGACGTGAACCGCAGCATGAGTGACGCGCTGATGCAACAGCTCAAAGTCACCGTGAGCGGCGACAAGGAGCCTATCACCATCAACAGTGTGAAGTTCACGACAGCTGGTACCACAAGCGTGAGCGACATCACTGCTGCTAAGCTCTATTACACCAACCACACTGCCAACTTCAGCGACGCTAATCCAGTGGCATCGCTCACCACAGTTGCCGATGGCGAGAACGTTTTGACTCTCGACACTCCAATCGAAATCAGCGACAACGGTGACTACTATCTGTGGCTCACCTACGACGTTGCTGACGATGCTGTCACTGGCAACAAACTCGACGCACAAGTGCTTGAGGTTGCTCAAGGCGAAAACGTGATTGAGGTAACTGGCACAAACGCCGAGCGCGAGGTGGTTGCTGGTATCAAGGGCACCTACGTGATTGGTTCAAGCGCCGATGCCGACTTCCCAACATTTGCTGCCGCTACCGCTGCCATGGCCAATGGCGTGGAGGGCGCAGTACGTTTCGAGGTTGAGGACGGCACTTATGCCGAGAACATCGTCATCAGCAAGGTGCGTGGCACAAGCGAGCAGAACACCGTTACCTTCGTGAGCAAGAGTGGTGACCGCAGCAAGGTGATTATCACCGGTGGCGGTTACAGCGCTCCAGCCTATGGCGAGCTCAAGAAGGGTATGGTATTTGTTGAGACCACTCCTTGGGTGAGCTTCGAGAGCATGAGCTTCATCCCACAGAGCCAGTCTTATCCTTACGCCATCCACATCTATAACCAGAGCCGCCACTTCACCCTCAAGGACTCTTACCTCAAGGCTGAGCTCGTGACCAGCGGTTACAGCGGCATGAACTTGTTCAAGACCGAGAATGTGGGCACTCTGGAAGACAAGGGTGGCATGAACAATGACTACCTCACCATCGATGGCAATGAATTCTATGGTGGCTACATCGCAATGGGCCTCACTGGTCCTGGTCCAGTTGCTGTGCCCGACGCACTCGACTATGTAATTACCAATAACAAGATATCTGAGCCTCGCAGCAAGGGTATCTATATCACCGACGTTGCCAACGCCCTTATCGAGAACAACAACATCAGCCAGAGCACATCAACCGCTACTGGCTACAACTCGATGGACATCTACCGCAACTCTGGTAGTATGATAGTTCGCAACAACGTGATTACCCACACTCACACCTACTACTCGCAGGGTATCTACATGCGTCAGGGTTGTGAGGGCCAAAGCGCTGATAATCCTATCCTTGTTTACAACAACAGTATTGTTATCACCAACGCCTCAAGCAGCAGTGTTGCTGGTCTGCAAGTGACTGCCGACTCTAAAAACATCGCGTTCTACAACAACACAGTGCGCGTGAGTGGTAGCAACGGCTATGTTTACTACACTGCCGGCAGCGGCAACCGTTACACTGGAATGAAGATGCAGAACAACTTGCTGCAAAACTTCACCACTAACGGCAAACTTGCCTACATCAACAGCGCCGACGACGCCAAGGCGTTGATTATGACCAACAACGCAGTTTATGCTGCATCGGGAACTCTCTTCGAGAACCATGCAGCAACTATCGACGACCTCAACGGCCTCAACAACAAGCAAGGCAACATTGCCGAGCAGGCCGAGTTCATGAGCGACATCGACAACCATCTGCTCAGCGCTGGCAACCTTAACGCCGGTGTGCCTGTCGACTTCATCACCACCGATGCCGACGGCAAGCAGCGCAATGCCGAGACACCAACAATCGGTGCTTACGAGTTTGCCGAGGTTGTAGTCGAGAAACCCGAGATTGCCGAGGGTTACCCAACCGTTAACGACATCACCGAGACCACTGCAACAGTTAAGAGCAAGTGGAGCGTGGGCGGCAAGCTCTATTACATGGTTGAGACTGTTGGCGACGAACCCTCTGGAGCACCAATGCTCAAGAGCGTGACTGCCGACCAACTCAAGGAGACCGAGGGCGTCGACATCACTGCCGATACCGAGGTGAACACTAACCTCACCGACCTTACTCCAAACACCACCTACAAGGCTTACCTCATGGTAGTGAGCCCACTTGGCGAGGAGAGCGACGTGGTCGAGACCGAGGAGTTCACCACTCTGCGCCACATCGAGCCATTGACCGCTACTCTCAACAAGGTGGCTGCCACAATCAATGCTGGCGAGACCGCTATCATCACTCCTGTAGTGGCTGGCGGCGACGAGCCTTACACCTATGAGTGGCGCGACCAGATGAATGAGGTAGTGGGCAATGAGGCAACTCTCAATGTTACTCCTGAATATTCTTATGGCTATCGTCTCACGGTGACCAGTGCCGACGGACAGACCGTAACCGCCAAGACTGGCGTGCGCGTGCTGGGCGAGGCAGTGACAGCATCGATGGACGACAACTACCTTGATGACGAGAGCCACTGGGCTTATGACCCAACTACAGCATCGATGGTTGAGGACGGCTTCTACAGCGGTTCTTACTACTTCAACAACGGTGCAATGCCAAGCTACAACTACTGGTATGGCTACTCACTGAGTAACGAGACTGCAACCAACTATGCATCTCTCAATGACCAGTGGCACAGCGTAGTGGGCGAGGGCCACAACGGCTCGAGCAACTTCTCAATTGCCTTCCCCGAGGGTCAATTCATCGAGATTACCAACAGCACCGACGGAGACAACTTGAATGGTGTGTATGTGAGCAACAATGCTTATGCCTACAACGGCATGGCAGTGGGCGACGGCTTTGCAACCGCATTCTCACAGGGTTCGTGGTTCAAGCTCACCGCAGTGGGATTTGATGCCGACGACGAGGAGACTGCTCGCACCGACTTCTATCTCGCCGACTATCGCAGCGACAATGCTCTTGACCACTACATCCTTGACACCTGGCAGTGGATGGACCTCCGTTCTCTGGGCAAGGTTGCTAAGGTGCGCTTCCTGCTTGATGGCAGTGATAAGGGTCAGTATGGTTTGAATACCGCAGCCTACTTCGCTCTCGACGACTTCAACTGCGAGCGCGACCTTGTTGCCGAGGAATCTCGCACCTACAAGGTTGGCAACTGGAGCCTCGACCTCGGTGAGTTCTTTACTCTCGACGAGGACGGCTCAACAGTGACCTATATCCTTGAAGACCTGGGCGAGGTTACTCCTGCCGCTGGTGTTCCTGCTTTGCTCGACATCGAGAGCGAGGGCATCGACATCACAGTTAGTGCCGATGGCATGCTCAACATCGATGCCAAGGTCAATAACAGCGGTCGTGCGATGATTATTGGCGCTACCCAGAAGGGCAAGACCCAATATATGAAACTGACAATTAACGTTGACAACGCCACAGGCATCGAAGGCATTATTGTCGAGAACGGCAAGACTGTCGAGAGCCGCCAGTTTGTTAACGTGGCTGGACAAGTTAGTGACCGCCCATTCAGCGGCATGAACATCATCGTCACCCGCTACACCGACGGCACTACTAGTTCAGTGAAAGCAATAATCAAATGATGCTTCCATTTTGGGATGAGGCTTGCAGGCCTCTCCCGATAATCTGAAAGTCTCAGATTACATATTATTTATATAGTAACACCCAGAAGCCACCTCGACGCGATGCCGAGGTGGCTTTGCCTATTATATAAGGTGAGAGGTGAGAGTTGAGAGTTGAGAGGGAAGAGTCGCTACCTTCCACTTTCCACGTTCCTCGTTCCACCTTCCACCTTTTTGTTTGACCTCCCAACGAGTATGGTTCCTGCGGCAATTGTCCTTAATAAAACACTGTCTAGTGCAACAAACTTTTGTCCTTAATTGTCTTCTGAAGAGACTCCTCCTTTGCTTCCTAACAGTATATTATAAATCACTGTGATATCTGTTGTGGTGATGAAGCCGTCGCCGTCCACGTCGCTGGTGGAGATGTAGGTCTCGTCGCTGCTGAGCAGGTAGTTGTAGATGGCGGTGATATCAACCGTTGTCACATATCCATCGCCATCCACGTCGCAAGGCACCACCACCATGGCATTCTTGTCGGTGAAATAGCCGGGGCAGTCGGCGCCGCCATCGATACGGGCATATTCCTTGTCAATGTGGTTCTCATCGTAGGCAGTGCCCATGCCCCCCTTCAGTAACTGGCAGGAACGGAACATGTCATCTGATTGGGAGACGTTCACGGTGCTCCACTCTGGGCCAACATAGATAGTATTCAAGTTATAGCAGTAAGAGAACATATATCTCATGTCTTTAACGTTGGCTGTGCTAAAGTCCGAGATGTCGAGCGTGGAAAGACTTCCGCAGTTGTAGAACATGCCGCGCATTTCAGTGACACGGGAAGTGTTCCAACCCGAAAGGTCAAGCGAGGTAAGGTTCGCGCAATACTGGAACATAAAGCCCGTATTGGTAGCATTGCTGGTGTTTACCCTGCTAAGATCCATGCTCTCGCAATAATAGAAATCGTAGAACAGCTGCCAGCAGTTGCCGGTGAAGCTTACTTCATTGGTGGCGGTGACGCTCTTTACTTCCATAGGTGGTACATCGCTGCCCCACTTGTTGTCCTTGTTGAACTCGCCACAGAGGAGTTTCAATTCGCCAGTCTCGCTATCGAAGGTGTATTGTGCGTCCCATTTGGCATAAAGTGTCATATCGCCAGGAACTACCGTGTTGAAGTCCCACTGGTTGATGCATTCTGCTTCGGTGAACCAGCCGCGGAAGACGTATAAAGTGGCAGTTGGTGGAGTAGGTTCTGTTGCCTTGTCATAGTCGCTCCAAAGGGTCTGAGAAGCAGGATCGGTGCCATGTCCGTTGGCATTGAAAGTCACGGTGCAGCGCCAGTGCTCCTTGGTGGCACTGGGCTTCCAGCTGCTCCCCTTCTCCACAGCGGCCCACTGCGACTGTGTGCCGTCGAACCAAATATCTGTCAAAGTATTACAACCTGAGAAAGCGCTATTGCCTATGGAATGCAAAGTGGGGTTGATATACACATTCTTTAGATTGACATAATTGGTGAATTCCTGCACTCCTAAAGAGTAAACATGCTCTAAAGTGAGCGATTTCACAAGATTTTTAGTCCATTTTTGGTAAACAATGACCTGGTCGGTGGGATGATTTGACCAACTGTTGTCGGCACAATCTATTTTCAGCTGCCCGGCAGCATCGAGCGTCCAGAAGAGACGGTTATAGCTGCTTGAGGAACCTCCGCCGCACCAACCGCAAGACCATGTGTTGCTGCCGCTTCCGCCATTAACAACCAAGCTTGGCGAGCACATGACCATCATGCCGTTCCAGTCATCAATTGAGCCTGGATAAGTGACTTGGCACATTGCGCCTCCTGCTTTTACAATGAAAGAGAACGCGCCATCACCAATCGTGACACCCGATTTATTAAATATCACACTATTCAGTGTTCCGCATCCCTGAAACGCATTGGCACCAACACTGGTGACCGATGTGAGCGTGATATTTTCGATGACCGTGCCCACGAAGGCCGAAGCTGTGATGCTTGTCATCGAAGTCGGAGTCTTGTCGTTGGTGTTGCCGGTTTTCACATGCTTGAACATGGAGCAGCCCTGCATCGTCGGCATTTGGCTGACTATGGTGTTGTCATAGAAAGCCAGAGTCTCAAGTTTGGTGAACCCACTGAATACCGGGCCATCGAAGTTTGCCACCTGCGCGCCGTCAATATAGAGTGGTACGGTGATAGAGGTCTTGTTGGTCTTAGTGCCTTGATACCCCGTGATGTTGCACTCGCTGTTGTCGGAGTTTGTGCTGACGGTCCAACCCTTTGCGGCGGTGGCGGCGTGCATGTAGATATAGGCACTGCCCGAGCCGCAACCGGCGTTGAGGTCATAGCCCGTGTCACTGCCACTCTCTCCTATTGCCCCGCTCTGGGTGTCGTTGAAGGTGATGGAAGTGACGGCGCTGGACCTGTAATTAACATTGTCATCCTTGCAGTAATAGAGGTGGATGTAGGCGCTGCCCGAGCCGCAGTGGCTGTTAAGGTCACCCTTGTTGTTCTTGAAATAGGTGCTACCATCGCAAGGCACAATGGTATAGGTACGGCCATTGTAGATGACATTGTCGGGGACTGTGCCGCTTTCGGTGCTGATATAGAAGTCGGTGATAAACGCACCGGCATCTTGGCTGGTGTTGCTACCCGTCTTGTAGAGCATGTAGATGTAGTCGCTGCCTGAGCCGCAACCCGCATTCAGGTCCTGGTCGATGACCGTCCAGCCTTGATTGGTGTAAGTGGTCTTAAGGCTGTTCACCTCGCTTTTCGAGCCACCAATCACCATCACGTCGGTGATGAAGTCCGCAGCCCAAACGGTGGAAGTGGCAAACAGAGCCACAAGCAATAGTAGAATCTTTTTCATAATTGTATGATTTATGGTTTGTAATGTAATTGGTTGTTTAGATTGCGAATTTAAACAAATAATCGCAAAAATACAACTATTTTTAGAAAAAAGAAAAAAAAGACAAAACAATGAAAGGTCCAATAAGAAGTGCGAAAGCACTCTGAAGGTTGTTTTGATAAAAAATATTATGA
>CAMVKS010000020.1 GCA_947167995.1 uncultured Prevotellaceae bacterium | reverse complement strand
GGAGTGGAGAGGTGGAGTGGAGAGGTGAGAGTGGAGAGGTGAGAGTGGAGAGGTGAGAGTGGAGAGACGAGAGTGGAGAGGTGTAGAGGGAGGAGTGGTGGTCGAGTATTGCGCCGCAAGCGCGGCGTTCAAGAAGCAGCATTGTGGCGCGAGGGGAGAGCGGCGAGGTTGTCGAGTATTGAGCCGCAAGCGCGGCGTTCAAGAGCAGTAAAGCGATTTGCATCTCATCCGTTATGAGGTGGTGGCTATGGCGGCGGCAAGGGCATTGAGGTGGTAGCAAATCTGCTCGGTGAGGCCTGTGCGATGGTTCTGGTGCTTAAAAGGTGAAATGAGCAGCAGGTCGCCACGGGAGCAGGCATCAAAGTCCTCGCCCGAAGGCTTGGAAAGCGACGTGAAACCGTTGTCCACAATCTTTATCACCTTGCAGTGGGCGGCTTGTGCCGCTTTAATCACCTCTTTTTCGCCTGGACTGATGGCTGGTGACACGAGCACCACGCCGCGTTGTGCCAGTGCAAGAAAATGCTCCACTTGCGCTTGAATCTGTTCTTTTGTCAGCTTACGAGTGCATTGCACGGCGGTTATCACAGGAAAGTCGAGCAGGAACAGGTTCCCGAGGGCTTCCACCTGCTGCCCGCCTGCCTCAACCATTTTTCTCACTTTGAAGAAATCGCTGTTGTTTCTTTTCACCCACAGCCGCCGCGGGTTGTCGTCAACATAGTTTATCATGCTGCTCAATTGGCCTCTTGAGCTTAGGATAAGGTCATGGTAATCGCTCTCCCACAACGGCGTGGCAATATTCAACTCGCGAGCCGCGAAGGTGCACGCCTTCTTGAAACTATTAATAATTGTGCCAAGAGGCACGCTGGTCTTCTCGGTCACAAAAAGGATGCCGTGGAAATGGTCGGGCATAAGCTGGCCTCTAAGCACTTTTACATGAGGGTGATGCAATGGAATCTCGTGCCAGTAGCGTTTCACGGCATCGCCCAAAGCCGAAGCCTTAACCCATGCCATGTGGCTCTCGTCAGGACCACATAGAGTGCCCAGCAGCTTGCGGCGGCCGGCAACAACAATCGTTATCATGTAGATGCAGCGCCCATAATAGTCATGACCAGCCATGCGGCGCGACATTGAAGGCTTCTTCTGGTATTTCCCGGCATTGCGCTGCCACCACTGCCGCCGTTGTTCATTGCGATAATCATCCATAAGTGCAAAAATAGTGGTTTTTCACATTTTTACCAAAGAATGAAGGTGTTTTTATCTCAAGAGCGAGAATTGCCACAATAACTGCGACATGAACGAGGCGCTTGCCTCGCAATACACAAACCATTAACAACACGAGAGGCGAGTGATGAGGCGAGAGTTAGAGAAGAGTGGTGGTCAAGTATTGCGCCGCACGCGCGGCGTAAAAGTTGCAGTCAAGAGGATAAGAGTCAATCGGCAGGTTGCGAGAAAAGAATCCTGGTGGTGGTCAAGTATTGCGCCGCAAGCGCGGCGTAAAAGTTGCAGTCGAGAGGATAAGAGTCGAGCGGCAGGTTGCGAGAAAAGAATCCTGGTGGTGGTCAAGTATTGCGCCGCATGCGCGGCGTAAAAGTTGCAGTCAAGAGGATAAGAGTCGAGCGGCAGGTTGCGAGAAAAGAATCCTAGCGGCAGGTTGCGAGAGAAGAATCCCGGTGGTGGTCAAGTATTGCGCCGCATGCGCGGCGTAAAAGTTGCAGTCGAGAGGATAAGAGTCAATCGGCAAGTTGCGAGAGAAAAATCCTGGTGGTGGTCAAGTATTGCGCCGCACGCGCGGCGTAAAAATAGTGGCAAGGGCGCTAAAAAAGATGCCCGCCACTCATTGTGGCAGGCACCTTTTTAATATAAGGAAGTTTTAAAATCTACAACCCTGATTATCTGCACAGCATCTTAGTAGTGGTGCGAGTGCCGTCGGTGTACTCGGTAACCACGATGTTGATGCCCTGGAATGGAGTTGCGCTCTCAATACCAGCTACGTTGTAGAACTTCACGCTCTTAACCTCGCCGTTGCCAGCAACAACGCTTTCAATTGCTGTAGCTGGATCAATACCCTCGTCAAGGTCTAATGGATAAACCATATAACCAGCATCCTTTGACTCGGTTTTCTTAATAATAGCCTTGAAATTATAACCATAGCCTGGTTGTATTGCGCCTGTAGCTGTGACTCCAGTGTTTAGGCTCAAGTCAATGCTGAACTCACCTTGGAATCTGTGACCGTTGTCGTTATCACTGGTTGACATGATGAACTTCTTGGATTCGTCGTCCCATACAGCCCAAACAATCTGAGCATACTCTTGTGGCTTGGGAGTCATGTAGAAGTAGAATTGACCAAAGTCAGTGCTGTGGCTACTGTTCTGACAAGCCTGACGACCTAAGAAGTTTGCTGGCATGTAGTAGTTAGGAGCATAATCACCTTCACTTGAAATAGCGGCACTGGTCAAAGTGACGTTCTCAAGGGTTGGATTCAGCTTGTCGGTAAATTCACCGTGGATAGTACCGCCCTTGATAATCTGTCCTTCAAATTGGCTTGCATCAACGCCATCGGCAAGCTTTATCTCGCACCAGTTACTCTGGTCGTAGTATGCCTGGTTGAGACGTGTGTTGGCAGGAATGCCTTCGGCTGCCTCGGTATAAACCTCGAAGTTCAAGTCTCCATCGGCTGGAGAAGTCATCCAAATTGATTGACCGGTGTCATCCTTAACCCAGATGCTATTGTCCTTGGCAAAGACACACATCAGGTTGTTGCTGATAGTGTACTCGTTCTCGCCTTCGGTGGTAACACCCTCATCACAGAGCTGACGTAAAGTGACTACCGATTCCTCCCACTTAACAATCTCAGTTGGATGGAACTCCATAACATTGTTGTAAGCAGTCTGGATACCAGTGATGTTGTAATATGCATCGAGATCATCTACTACACTCCAGTCAATGTTGAACTTATTGTAACCAATATGTGCTTCGTTGTCAATGTCAAAGTACTTAGCACCGCCATAGGTGATAGTAGATGGTTGATAGAGAGCTGACAACTTAACTTTCTTGATGGTGATGTAGTGGTTGTTGAGAGCAACACCTGTTGTGGCATCTGCAATGCGAGCTACTGTCTCATGCTCTGGGTCTGCAAGACCCTTGTCGCCATTGGCGGCAAAGTTTGCAAGGTTTGTGAGCATGAAGAAGTTGGACTCTTCATCACTTACCATCTCATCAGCTACTTTGTTTCCAGAGAAACCAGCGCCAATAACATCACCGTTCTCAAGCTGAGCAATAGATCCACCTGGCTGGTGGAAGTAAGCGCAACCTGTGTCGTCCTTAACATAGATATAGCTCTTGCCACTTGAACTGATGTAGTGGTACTGAACAATTACTGGGTTCTTGAAGAGGATGTTCTCAGTGCCTTTAGCAAGTGCATTATACTCGGCAAGGTTGTAAACCCAAACACCTGAGTAAACAGCGGTGGCAACAGTACTTTGCTCGCCATCAAGTACAGCGATAGCACTGAGGGTAACAGTAGGTCTTTCAATATGGATAGGACCATTGTAAACAGCACTGTTGGTGGTTGGAGTAGTACCATCTAATGTGTAATAAATGGTTGCACCTTCAGTAGCGCAAGTGATGGTTGCATCAAACTCCTCAGTCATTCTCATGCTTCCAGGAGTGATGACTGGAGTCTTGACAGTGTTGTTGTCAACTTTCTTGTAGAGAGCTACAGGTTGTTGTGCTGAATAAGTGCTTGATTTGAAATAGCGGAATTTATCTTGACCACTATTAGCATTGTAACGCAGATAGGCTCCACCTTCTGAGATAATTACAGCATTTCCTTCATTATCAATTGATACGGTGTTGGTTAAAGCGGTTGTTCCACTTTCTAAACCGTTTGCATCGCTTGTGCGTCCAATATAAACGCCACTTGCGTTCATGAAGGTACCTGCAGTAGCATCAAAGGTGAATACAGCTGCATCAACAGTTGGAGTTGATGGAATTGTAAAGTCGTTGATTTCTACATCAATAGTGTTCGGGGTTGCATCAAGGTTTGATAATGCGCCATTGAAAGCGAATGGACCATCATCACCCTCATAAACGATTAAGTATTCACCATCAGTGAGGTCGGCTGTATTAGTAACCTTTACATAATCACCGTCACCTGAAGGCTGTGTGCCAGATTTGATTGTGTAGGTGGCATTTACAACAGAGCTCTTGATGCCATTTCTTACAACCATAGCGTAAATGGTGTGAGAACCTTCTCCACTGACATTTACAGGGTTCTCATAGAGGGTGCCGTTGGTTGACATTATAGCAGCTGTTGGAGCACTTGCTGGGTCTAACATGTAGTAGATTTCAGCATCATCATACTCGCTACTGATAGTAACATCGAATGCTTCTGTGCGAACAGCACCGGTGGCTGGATCGAATGTAGGAGCTTTAGGACTGGTGAATCTGTAGTAAGATGTTGCAATCTCACTGTCATCCATGTCTGCCTTAACAGCGATAGCCTTAATTGTAACGTTACCGCCAGTGCTTGTCAAGTCGAATGGCTCGCTATACTGATTTGAACTGGTGGTTGGAGTAGTGCCATCGGTAGTGTAATAGATGGTGGCTCCACTGGTAGCACAGTTGATAGTGATTTGTTGCTTTCCACCATATACAACGTATGGGTCAGTAGCATCATTTGATCCAGGAGTGATGGATGGAGTGGCTACCTGGTCACTTGGAGGTGTGGTGGAACCTTTCTTGTAGAGGTAAACAGCTTTTTGTGATGCTTCGCTATAGCAAGCGAAAAGATCACTGCCACTATTATATTGCATCACTTTGTGACTGTTAGTGCCTTGGAAAACAACGCTGGCTACGCCTGAAGATGCGTCAATAGAAATGCTGGCTTTTGCATTACCATTAGCATCTGGTTCAGCCTCTGTCTTCAGATGGTTAGAACTATTAGATGCTGCATAAAGATAACCAGTATTGATTTTGGTTGCTTTGAAATACCAACCGTCAGTAGCGTTTCCTTCGAGAGAGAACACCTCAACAGCATCGGTAGCAATTGCATTGTTGCCATTAATAGTGACCTCTGCTCCGCGACGGTTATTACTTCCTTGCTCACCCATTGCAGACTCGTAGTCTTTCGATACGATGATATAAGAGTCGTTCTCGTTGAGTTCACTTGCACTGGTAACAAGGGTGTAAGTGTCGCCTGCGGTAGAAGTGACAGTAAGAGTGGTGAGTGCTGAGTTTACAGTAAGATTGTAATTGCCTGCATCAACCATTTTGAAGTTGTCATTGCTGTAGATGGTGAGTGGATTGCCCATGTCGTTTGCCTGGTAAATCCAATAATTGTTGCCACCATACCAGGAACCCCACTCGTTAACGAAACCGAACTGTTGCCCTGCGGAGAAATCCTTATTGATGGTCCAACCATCAGCACCGAGAGTCAAAGCCTCTCTTGTCCAACTGTTCATGTCACCCTTGATAAAGAATTGAGCGTCCCTGCTGACATCAAATGTCATGTTTGTGGTGTTGAGGGTGATGTTGGTAAGAGCACCGGATTCAATAGTGTAAGCATCAGCACCATTCATAGGAAGGTTATTGTGCCATCCACTATTGATTCCATAATCGTTACCTCCATTGCTCGCGCCAATTTCTGTAACTTGACCGTTTACAACTTTGGCAATCTTGAAACGGACACCGTCAGGAAGGTCTACTCCTGTGATGCTATAAGTGCCATTGTTTAAATTGAACTTGTAGTTTGCATCCTGAGTATTCCAGTTATTGAACGTACCATAAAGATAATAGTCGGGAGTTGAAGTGTCAACAACCGCTAAATTCTTGATCTCCCAAGTTCCAGCACGACTTGCGGAAGAAGTGTACACAAAAGCTATCTGAATAGTTTCTCCTGCATAATCTACTAATGAGGTTGTGTTCTCAACAAATGTCCAACTTGTTCCATTTGGCCAAGTGTTAACAGTCAAATCAGACCAAGTGGCATCTCCTTGCTTCTTTACCTTTACCACCACATCTGACTGCATATTGCCATTGAAATAGTTTCCAGCATGAGAGAATGAGAGCTCTGGATTAGAAGCGCCAGTTAAGTTGATATAAGGTGAAATAAGCCAGCTTTCAGATACTGTGTTTGATCCACTTATATAACCAGATGCCTTGGCGTAACCAGAGTTAGTAACCCAAATGTTTGTCCCTGTGACATCTTTTTTGTAGAAATCTCCAAAAGTTCCTGCAAAGGATTCCTCATAAGGAATTGTTACAGTCTCAGGTGTGACGATTGTATAAGTAGCACTTGCTACTGAACTTGGGTCATAGCCTGTAGCTGTTGCGATAGCCTTAATAGTAGTGGTTGAAGTCACACTAATAGGACTTGTGTAAACAGTGCCTGTTGTAGCTGTTGGGTCAGTGCCGTCAAGAGTGTAACGGATAGTAGAGCCATTTGTAATACAGTTGATAACAACGCTCAATGGATCATAATATGTTCCAGCGGCAGGGTTGAATGTAGGTGTTGCTACGGTCTCGACAGTTGAGCCGCCAGTAGTATAGGTTATTTTAAGTGATTTTAATCCTACTTGGTTGCTTGTAGAAGAAAAAACAAACCTAATTTTTTTACATGATAAATCAGTTGCGGTTAGACTGAAATTGTTTGAGGAATTATTGGTTGTTGTCCAATTTGTACCATCATTACTTGTCTTTAGAGTAACTGTTTGAGCTTTTGAGCCCCATTGAATTAGTTGTAATTCAACACCAGTAATAGAATAATTGTTATTGTTATTAATGAATTCTGCAGTAATGTTACCTCCTTTAGAAACGGGGTAATCGGTAATAGTTGTAGTTTGCTTGCTGCAATTGGCGAGATCAATAGTAAAAATTTGGCCATTTACTACATGTGATGCATAACTATTGCTCCATCCAGTCGTTCCTATGTTGGAAAAAGCAAAATCAAATGTCTCAGTTTCCGCCCATCCCGTCGTGAAGAACAGTGTGAGCAGCGTTAAAAATGTTAGTAATTTTTTCATACGCATGAAATGTTTAGTAGTTAGTAATATATAGTTTATTAAAAAAATAATTTTTTTGCCAGACAGACAAACAAAAACAGACTGACACTTGTTTTGTCTTTATGTCGTTGTATGTCTGTATGTTAAAGAAAAAGTTTCAAAGAGCTATTGTTTTTGAGATATCCAGCATGAGATGCTTCCGCACTATTGCAATTATTTGCCAGACAGACAAACAAAAACAGACTGACACTTATTTTGTCTTTGTGTCGTTGTATGTCTGTATGTTAAAGAAAAAGTTTCAAAGAGCTATTGTTTTTTGTGTCCTTTTAGGACGATAAATTCTGTATTTTCTTCTGAATTGTATTGATTTCTCATTGCCAAAGTTGATAATCAGTCCATCATCAATGCCAGTAGTAGTGAGGTAATTCACAACTTGCATCTCATGAATAGGAGAAATGTCTTTAGTTGCTTTCAATTCAACAACCAATCTTTTCTCCACGAGAATATCAACAGTAAAAGCGCCAAGGATCTCACCTTTGTAACTAACATTAAGATCCACTTGGCTTTCGGCGGTAAGTCCAGCCTCTTTTAGCTCGATCATGAGTGCTTTCTCATATATTTTCTCGAGATATCCAGCATGGAGATGCTTCCGCACTATTGCGGCACAGTCCATGACTGTGGTTATTATCTCTTCGATATCTAAGAAGTCATTTTTACTCATTATCAATGTTATTTTCTGCCATTCAGACAAACAAAAACAGACTGACACTTATTTTGTCTTTATGTCATTGTATGTCTAAAAATGTCCTTAAAAAAAACGCACAATATATCACAGTGCTCCTTTGTTGGGTTGTAGGGCACTCTAACATACTGTGCTTGTGGTTGTTATTGTACATTTTGTCGCCTTATTTCATTACCACGGTGCAAAGGTATAAATAAATTTTGTAATACCTATTATAAAAAGAAGGAGTATTTTTTAGTGCTAAGTTCAAAAAATGTTAACGAGATAAATTCTACCACAAATGGCGGTATTGTATCGGCTAAAGGGCTTATGAGTCAACTATGCGCTTTTGTCGCTGCAGTTGTGGCTTTCAAGGGGGGGGATGAGGGAAAAAAATGCTTGGCACATTGCTGCGCCAAGCATTTTAAAATTGTGCATCATGCATCATGCATTATGCATTAAATTAAGCATTATGAATCAAGCATTGAGCAATCGTTACTTAATCACTTTCATGATCTTCTGCGAGCCATCGGTCATCTCTATAACCATGATGTTCACACCCTGGAATGGAGTCTCGCTCTCGATACCAGCTGCATTGTAGTAGCGCACGCTCTTTACATTGTCCATCTTGAGGTTCTCAACACCTGTTGGGATGTTGGTCTCTGGCTCATAGAGTGCGTTGGCAATGTAGTTCTGGAATGGGTAGTCATAGTCGTTCAGGTGTGCGCCGTCGGTGGTTTGCCAAGGCTCCTTGAGAGTGATGGCGGCACGCACTGTGTAGCGAGTGCCGTCAATGAGGGTTATGCCCCAGCCTGCCCAATCGGTTGTGAGGGTGAGGCTCTGACCTTGAAGGCCATTTCCTGGAGCGTAGGCGCGCAGGGCACCGTCGCTTTCGTTCCAGTAGCCGGTGACGTCGATAACCTGGTTGGGCTTGAGGGTGAATGAGTGACCGAGGTCTACATTCTCAACCACTACATCGTCGTCGAGTGGGTAGCCAAACTCGGCAGCCGAGACAACAAGATATGGGTTGAGCTCCTTGTCGTGCAAGACGCCCTTGAGGGTGCCTGCGTCGACGAAGAGGTCCTTTTGGAATATTTCGTATAATTCGTAGGGGTATACTACCTTAATCCAGTTGCCCTTGCCGTCGGAGAGGAAGGCAAACGGCTCATAGTTCTGTGGCACGTCAACCACAGCGAGAGCGTCGGCGATGCGGTACATTTTACCGTTCTCGCCATTCTCGAGCACGTCGGCAAGAGTAGTGGCCTCCATTTCTTGGAAATCGCCAATCTTAGTGGCGTTGACTATTGCCACTTTCGTATTCCTTGCATGGTACTTGCATATTACCTGTAAATCATATACGCCATTCTCCTCAAGGACGCCCGAGAAGTAAGGCTGCTCATCAGTGAGCATCGCCTTGCCATCAATCATCATGTCCCATGGGTTGTCACCGGGTTGGCTGGCCATTGTGAGTTTGCCATCGCGGTAGATAGCATACTTAATGGTGTTGTACTCCTGACGTTTTGGACGCACTAAGAAGTAGTCGTTACTGGTGTAGTCGTAGTTGGCAACAAGGTATTGGTTGGGAGTGTATTCTATGTCCTCACTTGTCAATGGTAATGCCACCAATTCCAAAACTGGATTTTCGCTTCCCGAGAGTTTGCCAATTACAGTGCCGCCAACTAAGTTCTTGCCGTCAAGGTTGATATCGCTGCCTTCGGGCATAATGAGTTCTAACCAGTTGCTCTCATCATAGGTCAAGCCTTGCAATGGGTCGGGCACTGGCATATTTTCCCAGTTCTCCGTTGGAGTCGTTCCGTTGTCATCCTTTACGAAGACATGCCTTGAATCACCGGAGTTGACGGTGACCACGGCGGTGATGTCATTGCTGATGACATATTCTTTATCTTGCCATCCCATCATAATATCGCTCAGTGCCAAGACGTTGTTGTCGGTAATGCCAACCAAGCCATTGGTGGTGTAGTAACCGCCGTTTTCGAATTTGAATGCTTCGGTCTGATTCTGACCATTGTTGCTGAAGATGACGTAGCTTGGCATGTTGTAAGAGTTGCTATAGGTCCAGCGGTAAATGAGGTTGCCGCTTGGGGCAGTGCCCACAACTTCTACCAACGCCTCTCCGGGCCAGCCGTGCTCACCAAAGGTCTTGGTGCTACTGTAAACCCATGCGTAAGGCGAGCCAAAACTGTCGTTCTCGAAGTAGCAGTACAGTTGGCCACCCGTCAAGGAGGTAGCACACGCTGGGATGGTGGGCTTAGGTTCGGGAGTTACTTCGCCCTCCTCAGGTTTCTCAATTTCGGGTAGGTATTGAGCATAGGTATCGGTTACGTTCTCGCCTGTGCTCCAGTTGTCGTTGGCAATCGGGAACTTCATGAAGATGTCATAGTCGACGCCAGGCACTTCGAAGCGCTCGCTTTGGTTGTTGTAGTTGTAAAGGATAGCACCAATTTGATCTTTGCCCATGAATGTGCAATAGAACCAGCTCTGGTCGCCAATGGTAGTGGTTGGGAATGCACTCTCAGCCCAAGCGTTTGGATAGCTCCAGAAGATGTCGGCATTGTTGGCATAAGGATAGAGCTTGATGCCGTTAGACCAATCGGAGTTGCCGTTGTCGTACATGAACACGGTGATTGCCTTCACGTCGGTGGTGTGCTTGCTGTCGGCAGTCACATCAATGTAGCCAGGTTGGAAGGCGTTGTCGCCGAAGTGTGCACCTGGATAGTAGTAGAAGTAGTAGTCATGTCCAGACTCGAGATAAGTGACGTTAGCACTTTGGTCCTTAGAGCCTGTGAGCATGAAGAGCATGCCAGCGGGAACCTCGTCAAAGTGCTTCTTGTACCAGGTCTGGCCACAATTGGTCTCGGTCTCGCTGAGCTTCTCGCCACCATCGTTAAATGATGGAGTGACAGCCTGCTCGTTGGTATCCCAAGCATAGATGTGAGGCACATCGTTGGTGGTCATGTTCTTCACATAGATGTTCACGCCACTGACACTGCCTGTGCCGTTAGTTACATAGTAACTGCGAGCCAGTTGCTTGACAACCTGGCCGTCCTTGACGAGTCCGGCACGCAGGTAGTGGTTGCCGGTCTCGTTGAAAGATACGGTGCTACCGCTGGCGATGGTTGGGCTGCTGATAGTAGGCTCGGTGCCGTCGGTAGTATAGACGATAGTAGCACCACTGTAAGAAGAGGTAATCATAGCCGATACTCCGCCCTCATAACTGCCAGTAAGCTTGTCGATTGACAAGTTGGGGTCTTCTATCATTGGCATGTAGATGTTGGTCACGTCGTTAGGCTGACCATTTTGCACGGTGTAGAATACATCGCTTGTGATGCCATCGATGTCGGGAGTTTGGCTGCCTTCCCAGTTTATAATCAGGTTGACTGGGTATTCAGGTTTGTCCATCTGAACGCGCCACCATTCGATGCCGCCCACAGTAACCTTCTCATATGCCAGGTAACCGCGCCAAGAGCCAAATGGCTCAACCTTGTTGCCTTCGTTGTCGGTGTAGTAAGTGTAGATGTAAGGAGCATTGTCGTCCTTCACATAGAAGTTGATTTTGTCGCTGACAGTTGATGTCTTCACATACTGGCGTGTAACTACCGATGAGGTGGGCACAGAGTAGTTAACGAGTACGCCCACCTTGAGTGTGGTGTTTTCGGTGAAGGTGAGGTCGGTGCTCTCAGTGATTGTAGAGTCGTTGGGAGTAGGTATCTTGCCGTTGGTGGTGTAAACCAGTTTGCAGCCTTCGGTTGAAGGTTTTACGTTAACGGTCATTGAGCCATTGAAAGTGCAGCTGTTGCGGTCGATAACAGGATAACCGTTGATGAGGTTCTGTTTTTGGTTGTACTGAATCCTGTTATAAAGATTGCTTGTGATGCTGTAGCGTGCCACTTGTTTGCCATTCTCGTCGGGAGTGCTCTCCCACACTGTGGTGAAACCCTCGGGTACACCAGCGTCGGTAGCGTCGCCCAACTGGTAGCATACCTGACCATTAGCGCCGGTAACTACCCATTGGATACCGTTGTCGCCCACAAGGGTGGCAGCCGAGCGCTCACTCTCGTTGGTGATGCCGGCGGTGCGGCGAGCCTTGATGAGCAAGCACAGAATGTCGTGCCATTGTGGGTGCATGAAGTGAGGATAGAACAAGCATGGGGTGCCAGGCATCGCCAGGATGAAGGCGTTGGCCTCAACGATGTTCTTCTCCACGCGGTGGTTGTAGGGCTTGCCCGACTCCCAGTTGTAGTTAGAGCCGTCGGTGGGCAGGTCCTTGAAGGTGTCGTGGTTGTCGAGGAACGTCACGGCATAGCGCTTGAGCACGGGGTCGCTGATGAGACCCGAGTTGTCCAGGTAGCGGTAGTTGCCGTAGTTGAATGCCTCACGAATATCGCTCTGCAATGGGAAGTCGAAGGCAGCGCTCTGGTAGGTGCCTTCCATGTAGGTCTTATGAATCCAGTTAGAGATATCGTTCTTCGATCCCCAGTATTCACCCACGCTGAAGGTGGGGCGCAGGGTGGTGTTGTACTCGGCAAAGTGCTTCTCCTCGAATCCCATAGCGTAGTCGTAGCGGTAGCCCACATAGCCCAGGTCATTCTTCAGGAAGTCGAGGAACTTGAGCACCTTCTGCTGTGTGGCAGGGCTGTGGTGGTCGATGTCGCGAGCCCATTCACCCTTGCCGCCGCAGTCGGCGTTACCAGTGCCGCGTCCACTCTCATCGTCGCTGCACACGTCATCGCTGGTCCACTGGATGTACTCGCCGTCGGGGCTGAAGGTGCCTTGGTACCACTCTGTTGGGAACTCAATGGAGTACTTGTCGCCAGCCCAGGTGCCCAAGCCGCCGCGGTGGTTTGCCACCACGTCTTCGATGGCACCGGTGCCTTCTCTCTTGTAGGTTGAAATCAGCTCACGCAGCTCGGCCTCGGTGCCGAAGTAGGACATTGGAGTCCAGGTGCGGCCCTCGCTGTCGGTGTAGGTCCAGGGTGTGCCATCAGGATTGTAAGACAGTCCGTGATGGAAATAGAACACTGGCACAAAGCCCATGCAGTCGGGATTGGTGATGATGGATCCATCGCTGTAACCCCAGGTCTGGCCGTTGCGCCAGGGGCGCACACCGCCACGGCCACTGTTGTCGTTGCTGGTGTAATACACCATTGTTGAGTCGGCAACTGTAGAGCCGCTCTGAGGTAGCCACAGCAGGTCGATGAATGGGGTGATCTCGTCCTTGTGGGCGAGCAGGCTGCTCCAGGTGGTCACTGGCACCTGCCATTCCTCACCGCTACTCCAGCCGGCACCATAGATGGTAGCCCAGGTGTAACCGGACTGGTGCGTGACAGTAGCGTCGTTGGACTGTTGGTATTGCGCCGGACCAAAGGGGCTACAGTCGGGGGTTTCCTTGTAACTGTCCCAAAAGAAACCCTGCAGCATCACTCCGCCATAGTTGGCTGGCCATCCCTGGGCAAGGGTGGTCAACGGCAGGAGCAACGCCATTGCAAGAATAAGGTAGATTTTTCTCATAATTACTTTAATTTTAACTGGTTTAATATGGTATAATAAGTTTAGTAATGAAATGTAATTATTAATCCACAAAATTAATGAAAATTATTATAATTATTTATAATAATATAATATTTTCAAAAAATGTTTTTGCGCAAACGATTGCATGGTGGCTGAGTCAGGTTAGTCAACCTCACCAGCCGCGGTTGATGCGTGATGGCCCTCCAAGAATTAAGCGCCCAAAACCAAAATCCTGCGTAAGCAGGCTTTTTGACACCGAAGGTGCAGCTTTGTGAGATTATTCTCGCCTCATGGTGCCCTTGACAAATGCTTTTTTTGTTAAATTTGGAAAGATTTGATAGATGTCTGCGCCGTCAGGCGACTGCGCAGGGATGGGCGCTTCGCTTAAAAAATATTTTAAAAATCCATAGTCGCTCGGTGGCAATTATTCATTAAATTTTCATTAAATTTTAAGCGCGCCGCGCGCCCCTCGAGAATTTAGCACCCCCGCTGGCACTAATGAAAACTTATTCCTGTTTCTTGGTTTTTTTCCTAAAAACCACTACTTTTGTAACCGAGTATTTTTGCACTCTCATTTTTTGTGAGGCAGAAAAAATGAACTCGTTAACGCATCAATCAAATTTTCACAAAGCAATGAAACGAATACTATTGATAATGGCACTGGCGGTGATAGGACTCAATGCCGTGGCGGCAACCGTCGAGAACGAATATTTCAAAATCACTACCCTCGACGATAGTTGGTTTCTTACCAATGACGACGCCTTGAGACCCATAGGTGCGAGAGTCGACATAGCGCGAATGGATGCCCAGGGTGCCACGCTCGAACTTGCAAGGGTCGACTACATGGAAGGCGCTTTCGACCCGCTCATGTATATCAATATGCAGGTGGTGGGCAAGAAGGATGTGTTCTGCCGCTCGGCAAGTGGATTTACCGAAGTCTATCAAACTCGCATGGCGGGATTTGATGCTCAATGTGTGCAGTTCAAGAAGACATCCCACAACTACAGCTACGACTGCGAGGCTTATGCCTTCAACGTGGGTTATGGCACCGTGCTGGTGCTGATGGCTCATCGTGCAGGCAATCCCAGTCTTGTGGGGCGCCTGGTCGATGCGATGACTTTCAAAGTGGATACTAAACAGTTGACCACGTCGGGCGAGTATGTCGATGCGGCAAGCAAGTTGGTGAAGCGGCATCATCTGCCCATAGGCAACAACGAGCACCTGAGCGGTGTGGAGATGAGCCCCGATTCCACTACTGTGACTCTCAAGGTCACAGTGCCCTATATCACTAAGGAAAACGTCAATGTGCCAGCTTTTGTAATGACCAAGCGCGATGCCTGGCTCAAGCAGGCTCACGAGGCACTCAGATTCAACCTTCTTCTTGCCAGTATAACCCGCGAACGCAAGAGCTTGCGATATCATTATGTTGACACCAAAGGTAATGAGATTGGCACTTTGCTCATAGTGCCCGAAGAATATGAACAGATAGAAAATGAAATGTTGGCTCAAAGTCAACCTCCTCAGCCTCAACAAGAAGCAGTGCCTCAGCCCCAGCAGGAAGCAGTGCCTCAGCCCCAACAAGAAGTCGCACCTCAGCAGCAAGAAGTAGTGGTGGAGCAACCAGCCCCAGCGGCGCAAGCGGCACCACAGCAAGAGCCCGAGAACAAGCCCGCTGCCACCGATGCTCCCATCACCTATGTGGTTAAGCCGGGTGACAATCTAACAAAAATAGCAAAGCAATTTGGTGTGAAAATCAGTGACATTCGCGCAGCTAACCCCTCCATCAAAAACGACCAAATCAAAATAGGGCAGAAGCTGGTGATTAAGAGACAGTAGCCACTTGCCCTCACGTTAACTATTGCTGATTGGTTACGTCCTGGTAGGTCTTGTCGCCGTCGTAGATGAAGTAGTGATTGCCTGGTGTGAGTTCCTCGATATTGGGAGTTTGATGCTGGCTGTTGCCGGCATTGAAGATGATGTTGATGGTGTCATAATCAACATCGAAGCGATGTGTCCACCACACTGTGCCGTCGCTTGTTGTCCTGGTCTCGGTCATCAGGGTTCCTGGCCAGTTGCCGTTGAGCACGTTGTTGTGCCCGTTGACATAAGTCCATGAATAGAGATAGGGGGCGGTGTCGCACTGCACATTTATCACTATGCCCGTCTCGGGCTGATAGGAGCCGAGGAGAATGTCATAAACCAGAGTGATGTCGGCGGCAGTCGTCGCGCCGTCTTTGTTCACGTCGGCAAGAGACGTCAGCTGGTCGTCGGGCGAAATGTTGCCCAGCATGATGTCATAGAGCAATGTGATGTCGGCGGCAGTAACCGCGCCGTCGAGGTTCACGTCGCCAAGCACCTTTTCGGGCTCACCCCACTGGCTAACGAGCCATGTGTACTTGTTGTGGAAGTAGTTCTTGAAAGTTTCGCGGTCATTCATGATGTCGGGGTTGCCATACTGAGGCCACCTTGCGGCATCGCACAATGCAGCGTGATAGATTTGGTCGATGAAGCGGTCGATAAAGCCGTCCATCTCGTCGTAGTGAATGAGCACAAACCTGTTCCAGTGCTTGAGCACGATTTCCTGGAAATGCGGGAATTTGGCAATCTCGCCAATCCACGTCTGCGTGAAAGCGGGGCGGTCATAGATGAACCGGTTTGGGGTGCGGTGGTAGGCGTTGCCGAAGTCCCACACTGGCCCGAACATGATTTTTGCGTTGTTGCCGTTCTCCTTGTGCCAGAAGCAGCTGCCATGGAACGACTCGGTGTCGTCGAGCAGCTCCTGCACCAAGTAGAAGCACGCGAGCGTGTCGGGGTCGATATAGTTCTCCCAGCTGTTGTCGCTCTTGTCGTTGACATAGATGGCAGCGTTGGTGGAATTGATGAGCCCCGTGAGATAGCTGCGTTGCTCGTCGCTCAGGTGTTCGGGCGACTTGTAGGTAGAGAATATGCTCTGTCCGTTACCCTCGACGGTGCGCACCTGCTCTTCTTCCTGGTAATTGTCGATTTCCACGAGCCATCCACCGCTCACTACAAACGGACTGGTCGCATAGTCGGGTTGCTGGGTGACATTCACCCGGTCGGGCTCCACACGGATGATCTCGGTGAGCATGTATAGCCCTATGTAATCGCCGTTGAGCACAACCTCCACAGGTTGCTGTGATGGCGTCCATGCCAGTCCCAAGCGGCGACTCAGCTCATATCCCACGGTGTTGCGCAGGCCCGCCAAGTTGTCGTCGGCATTGGCCATCAATGCCCAGTGCTTGTTGCGCTTCATGCCCAGCAGCGACGTCTTGGTGTCGAGTTTCAGACGATAGGGCTTTTTGTCGAAGGCCGACCAGGTGTAGTTGCCTCGGCCCCTAATCTCCATGGGTTGTGGAGCATCTTCGGCACCCACATTGTCGATGCCCTCGATGCCCATGTTGTCGATATAGTAGTAGGCAAAGACATATTCTTCCTTGGAGGTAATGGGTTGTGAATTCTCGGTGTTGATAAACATCACAGGCAGTGTGCCCGAATAGGAAGTCTCATCGCCGGTTTTTTGCCATGCTCCCGATGCCCAGTTGTTGCCGCTGGTGGGTGTGAACGTCCAGCCCACGGGTATTGTGAGTTCGCAGGTGGTGGTGCGCATCTCGTTGCGTGAGGTGATGCGGTCTTTCAGGTCGGGGAATGTCTCAGCCAGCATCCCGTCTTCGATGGATGTCTCGGAAAAGCAATACCGGTACATTCCCGTCACCGTCTCGGGGATGGTGATGCTCCACAGGTCGTCGCCCTCGTCGGTCATCGTCATCACATAGCTCTCGGGGTTGGAATAGCTGCCGAAGACGAATTTCACCACAGAATATTTAGTGAGCGAGTTGTCGAAGTAGAAAGTTCCCTGGGGTATGTCAAGAGCTGCAGCCGAGAAAACGCCCAGCAGGAGTATTAGCAGTGAAGTGAGTGTGTTTTTCATTGTGCGATAGAGTGTTATAATGCAAGTTTGAAAAGGGTGATGGCGTTGCGGTCGGTGGCTTGTGACACATCTTCAAGGTCCACGCCTAATTCTTGAGACACAAAGCGGGCGATGTGGGCAATGTTGGCACTCTCGTTGCGCTTGCCACGATTGGGCACAGGGGCAAGATAGGGGGAGTCGGTCTCGAGCAGCAATCGGTCAAGCCCCACAACAGGAAGAATGTCCTTGACATTGCTTTTCTTGAAAGTGACGATGCCATTCACCCCAAAGTAGAAGTCGCCGCGTTTCCGCACCTGTTCCACCTCCTGGGGGGTGCCGGTGAAGCTGTGGAACACTCCTTGTGGCAACGGTTCGCCAAAGTTGTCGAGCACCCACAGTATCTCGTCAAGAGCGTTGCGGCAGTGCATAATGAAAGGAATGTTCAACTCTTTGCACCAGTGCAGCTGTGTGTCGAGTGCCGCCATCTGCTGCTGCCGCCATGTGGCATCCCAGTAGAGGTCGATGCCAATCTCGCCCACCGCCACAGGCCGATGCTCGTCGAGCAGTGGCCGCATTGCTGTGAGTTGGCGCTCGTAGTCACCGTCAACATCCTCGGGATGAAGTCCTAAAGCAATGGAGATATAGCTCGGATAGGCGTTTTTCAGGCTTAACACCCTCTCGATGCTCTCAAGGTTCTCGTTGGGCAGCACAATGTGCCTCACTCCAACCTCTTGTGCCCTTGCTATCACCAAGTCGCGGTCGGAGTCGAAATCTTCACAGTAGATGTGGCTGTGTGAGTCAATCATTGATTAAGTGTTAAGTAGTAAGTGTTAAGTGAAGCCGCTATGGCGGCTGCCCCCCCCATGAGTGTCAAAGGCAATGGTGCATTAATTTACCTGTCTCTGTTGGTGAGGCGGTTGATGAGGTTTTCAAACTCTGTCATCGCTTCTTGGTCAATGTTGTTGATGGTGTGAAGCGAGTCAAGGGCTTTATGTGAATATTGAGCTATGGTGTCGCGTGATAGTTGCTTGAGACCAAGCTTCTCATAAATTGCTGTCACAGCTTGTATTTTCTCTTTCTTGCGCGAGGTGTTGTCGTTGAGCCACTGGTTGAGCTCGATGGCATCGTTGCCGCGGGCGAGGTTCATGGCGTTGATTAGCAGGAAGGTCTTCTTGTTGTTGAGAATGTCGCCACCAATTTCCTTGCCAAAGGTGGCAGGGTCGCCCCACACGTCAAGATAGTCGTCTTGCAGCTGGAAGGCAAGCCCCATATTCACCGCCATGTCATAGATGGCATTGGCGGCCTCGTCGGGAGCATGTGAAATTATTGCTCCTGCCTTGCATGCACATCCCAGCAATACCGAGGTCTTGAGGCGAATCATCTTGATGTATTCGTCGACGGTGACATCGTCGCGCTGCTCGAAATCCATGTCATATTGCTGGCCTTCATAAATCTCGATGGCGGTGGTGTTGAACAAGGTGAGCATGGGCCTCAAGATGTCGTCGCCAACTCGGGAGATGGCCTGAGTTGCCATGGTGAGCATGGCATCTCCACTCAGGATTGCCACATTGTCGTTCCACTTGCAATGAACTGTGGGCTTGCCGCGTCTGACGTCGGCACGATCCATCACGTCGTCATGCAATAATGTGAAATTGTGAAACAACTCAATGCCCAGGGCTGCATTCAACGCCTGGTCGATATCGCCACCCATGGCCTCGCATGTCATGAGGGTGAGCACAGGCCTGATGCGCTTGCCGCCAAGGTCCATGGTATAGGCAATGGGCTCGTAGAGCCTGGAAGGCTCGGAAGGATAATATATGTTTTCGATAGCCTCGTTGGCGAGGTTCAGATAATGATAGTAGTCGTGCATGATGAGTCAAAAAGGGGTTAATTGTCTTCTATGAATTGTTCAAACTCGTCCCAGGGTTCATCGTCGGGCAAGTCCTGAGGGCGCTGGATGAAAATCTCCTGCGCAAGCGCTGGGTCGTTCTCTTGAAGATATTTCTTGAAAGCACGGTTGTAGCTGTTGATGGCGGCAGTGTCGCGCGCAACTTGAAACTCGGCTTGCTGTGCTTTGGCTTCGAGGATGCAGTTCTGCAGTGCTAAGGTGTCGCTGTGGTCGGTAGCTACCAGTTGTTGAGCCATCTCGGTAGCAACCTTGGTGGCCTTCTTTACCAGCGGCGAGGGTTGCTTGTCTTTACTGGACGAACATGAGACTGCTAATGTCACTGCAAGCATGAGCACTAATATTGAAGTGAGATTTTTTATCATAGTTTTTTGTGATGTGGAATAATGGTGCAAATTTAGTAACACCTTTTGAAATTTGCAAAAAAAATCCCTCACACTTGAGGGATTCTTTTTAGTCTTTCACTGACAAAAAAGTGGTGTTGTCAAGCCTCTTTTTCGGCCTCTTTAGACTCTTTTTTGCAGCAGCATGTGGGATCAATGATTTGCCATACAAGAGCGGCAAGGATAGCTCCTACAAAGGGGCCAACGATGAAAATCCACAGGTTTTGCAATGCTTCACCACCTTCAAACACTGCAGGTGCGATAGAGCGGGCAGGGTTTACGCTGGTGCCAGTGTAGCGGATGCACACCAGGTGAACAAGCACGAGCGAGAGGCCAATGGCGAGACCGGCAAAGTTGTTGGTTGCGCCGTTGGTTTTAGCTGTAGCACCAAGAACTACGAGCACAAATACACAGGTGAAGATAATCTCGGCGAGGAGACCACCCACCACGCTCACGCCATCTTGAAGATTGTTGGCGCCAGTGCCTTCCATGCCGTCAACGTTGCCCACGAGCAAGAACAGCAGGGCAGAGCCAATGAAAGCTCCTATCACTTGGAACAGCATGTACATGCATGCATCCTTCGCACCGATGCGTTTTGCCAAGAGGCAACCTAAGGTGATGGCAGGATTGATGTGGCAACCGCTGATGCCACCAATAGTGTAGGCCATGGCAACTACAGCAAGGCCAAAGGCAAATGCAGTACCCACCACTGCTGGTATGTTTCCTACGGGATCACAACCCAGGCTCACGGCAACGCCGCAGCCCATCAACACGAGCACCATTGTGCCCACCATTTCGGCTAAATACTTTTTCATTTTTCTTATAGTTTAAAGTTAATATAATTGTGAATATTTATTTCCTTGTAGTGATGTGGAAACACGGTTGGCCCCGCTCAAATTTCACGTAGCACTCGTTGGAGTCTCGCAGCTGCTTGAGCGTCTCTCCCAAGGCGTTGACCAAGTCCTTGTGGCTGGCATCGTTTCCCACAAAGTCGGGAAGGCTGTCGACCTTCTCGAAGCAGTTGTAGGCGATGTCAAACGTTGTGGCATACATGTGGCAACTCTTCTTCACAGCGTTGCGGTTCACACGCATGAGCCGTCGCACATCATCCTCGGTGCGAAGCATCGAGGTTACTATAAAACGGTATTGTGCTAAACCTTTAGCACGCAGCCTCGCCTGGAAATTGGTGGCTATGGTATAGAGCAGCACACCCGCGCTGTGGGTGAGATATGGCACCGAATGAGTGAGGCTGTCGACCTTGAGTATGTTGGACGTTTCCACCTTCCATAGCTGGCTGATGAGCGAGCTGTCGAGGTCGGCTCTCGACTTCAGGGGCTCTATGCCAAAATATTGTGCGGCAACAATCTGCGTGTCGTTGACATCTGCGAAACGATAGACTTGCCTGATATTGGCACTGCCACCTCTCACTTTGACAACAGGGCGAGCCTGTGAAGTGGTCTCATTGGGATAAGCATAACCGAAAACCATGGTTACAGCTACTGCCAACGCAACAAATGCTACTATCAATCGTGATATGTTGATGTTGTGCTTTTGTGACTTCATACTGCAAAATTACAAAAAATGGCAAAAAACCGATAATTTGTAATCATTTTTTTTAGAGTTTGGAGTGTTTTTTGTTAATTTTGCACAAATTTTTCACTTGCATGCTTAATTCTTGAGAGATGAATCGCTTGGACCTGACATTAGCAAAAAAACTGTTGAAGATAAACGCAATCATGCTTCAACCAGACCGACCGTTCCTGTGGGGCAATGGATGGAATGCTCCAATATATAACGATAACAAAATCACCCTTTCTTACCCCGATGTGAGGCGTTTTGTTAAGGTGGAGCTTTCCCGGCTCATCTTGGAGAACTTTCCCGACGTGGAGGTGGTGGCGAGCGTTGCCATGGGCTCGATAGCGATGGGTGCTCTCGTTGCCGACACCTTAGGACTGCCTTTCGTCTATGTGAGAGATGTGCCCAAAGACCATGGTCTCGAAAATCTGATAGAAGGCAATTTTGAACCTGGACAGCACGTGGTGCTCATTGAGGACTTGGTGTCAACCGGTCAAAATGCCATCAAAGCCTTGCATGAGATGCGGCTTGCTGGGGGCGAAGTGCTTGGCATGGTGGCGATGTTCACCTATGAGTTCCAGCAGGCTCTTGACTCTTTCAGGGAGGAAGGACTTGACCTTATCACCCTCACCAACTATAACGCGATGATCGAAGCCGCACTCGAGGACGGGCATCTGAAAAACGAAGATATCGACAACTTCGAGCTGTGGCACGATGCTCCCGAGAGTTGGACTCCGGTATCGCTCGGAATGGACTGACAACCAATAAAGAGTAACATAAAGAATAAACAAACTAAACAGAATCAAATGGAAACCTATAAAAGCGAAAACAAAATAATAGATTATAACATCGAGGTTGTTTACAGCAAGTTAAGCGACCCTCGAGTGTTTAAGGCACACATCGACGAGAACATTGACCGCCTGCCCGATGAAGCTCGTGAGCACTTGAAGAATGTGAAATTTGAGGACGACGGCATCAGCGTGGAGTCGCCCATGGGAACTCTCAAGCTGAGTGTGAGCGACAGCGTGGCACCATCAATGGTGAAATATGTCGCCCAGTCTTCGCCTGTGCCATTTGCTGTGACCATCAATTTAGAGGCTGTCGACGACACTCACACTCAAGCAGTCACCGAACTGAACATCGAGTTGCCGTTCATGCTCAAGGCGATGGTGGGCAATAAACTCTCCGAGGGAGCTCAAAAGATGGGCGAGATGATTGCCAAGCTACCTTACGGTGACTTGTAGTAAATAAAAGCGAAACAATGATATGACAATGTGCCTGCCCTGAGGTGTTAAATGGGCAGGCACATTGTGTAAAGAATAAAGAGCTTAATACATTATTCTCTATATATAGTTTTTTGAGGGCAGCCTAATTTTTTTCGAAAAAAATGTGTACTTGATGCAACATTTTGATAATGTCGCTGCATCTAATGCATGAAAAACGATTATTAGTGACGTTAATAAAAACCAACGTTCAAGAAACAAAAAACACTGAATACAATATGAAAAAGATTATTTTTACATTGCTTGTGGCCATGACAATAGTCGCCACCGCACAGGCTAAGCACGAAAGTAAGAGTGAGCCCAAGAAGCCCACTACCGAGAAAAGTGCCGAAAAAGCCGTAGAACAGCAAAATGATGAGCAGCCTCAAGAGGCTGCCGATGAAAATGATGGAGACAAGGCTACCGGCAAGGTGAGCTTCACTAAGAATGGTGTTATCATCAAGAAAGATGGGAAAGATGTTGAGGTGAATTTCAACGATATGAACCGCATCATCAGCGAGCATCTTGACGACACGATACTCAACGACGAGGGGTTAACCGTTGACGTGGATGATGAGCATGTCGAGAAGATGGAAGTGGGCAGTGGGCCTTACAACCTCGCGCAAGATGGTATGAGGCTTGCTCGTGATATAACGAAATATTTTGCCACAGCCATAGTATTCATCGTGTTCTTCTCTCTTCTGTTCTACTACCTGCATCGTCGTCGCAAATATAAAACTGTGGATCATGCCATTCAAAATGGATACCCTCTGCCCGACGAGTTCTATAGTAAGCGCTCACAGAGAATGTCGAAGCAGCCCACCAACGTCTATGTCACTCAGGTGACACCACCAGCAGCCAATCCTAATGCTGCCCAAGAACCTCAGGCTGCTGCCGGGATGCCTGGTTATGGACAGAGTAGCAATCCTCTCAAGAATATCACCGACTGGACTCCCTTCAAGAGTGGCATAACAACTACTGCTGTAGGATTAGGGTTGTTGTTCTTCTTCTGGATTCTTGGTGCCGAGCCACTGGCTGCTCTCATGCTGATAGTTGTCTTCATAGGGCTGGGTAAACTCTTCACCACCTACCAGGAGCAGCAGAGCCTCAAAAATTACTGGCAGCAACAGCAGTGGAATCAAACTCCAATGCAGCCTCAACAACCTCAACAGGCACAACAGCCTCAACAGCCTCAACAACCTCAGCAGCAGCAATGGCAGCAATGGGGTCAGCCTCAGCAGTCCGACGCTAACATGCCTCCTCTGCCCGAGACCCCACCCGAGTTCCACAACCAGGCTGATAATCAATAATATTACTTGAAACTTAACACTTAACAAAGGTGCTTTCGAGAGTAGAAGAACTGAAACTGATTTCCCGATGCGTGCTTGCCGACGACAGGCACGCCTTCGGGATGCTTGTCGAGGCCTATCAGCCAAGACTGCGGCGGTTCTTCTTGAATCTCACCTTGGGCGATGAATATCTTAGCGATGATTTGGCGCAAGAGACGTTTGTCAAGGCTTACATTGAGCTGCGTAGCTTCAGGGGGCTGGCACGATTCAGCACGTGGCTATTCCGCATTGCCTACAACGAGTTCTACACTTACAAGCGTCGAGAGCACGCGACTTCTAATTTAGAGGGGATTGTCGAACCGGCCGAGTCAACAAGCGACGCCACCGATGCCTCACTCGACGTGAAAGCCGCTATGGCGATGCTCAACGAGCAAGAACGAACGGTTGTGACGCTATTCTACATCGACGACCTACCCATAAAGCAGATTGCTGCTATCACAGGAATGAATCAAAACACATTACGATCGCATCTGCATCGAGCTAAAGAAAAAATGGCAAAAACACTAAAAACTGAATAATCATGAGCAAACGAGATAAAAAGGATATTGAACTTGGCAACCTTCTCAAGCAGGAGGCCTATGACGCCGCTCCCAACCAGTGGTTCACACATCGCGTCCTCAACAAGCTGCCAGCCAAGAAAGACAACTCGGCACTGCATGTGGCATGGTTTTTCTACATCGCAGCTGCCTTGCTGTGTGCAGGTTACTGGGTGTGGATGCTGTTCTTCAATGACAACACCGTCATCACAGTGCGCGACATTCTCTATTTTTTCATCGCTGGCATAGTGACGGCAATACTCGCTGTCTCGCCATTGGTGGCACTTTTCAGGAGTGAGTAGCTCTTGATGGGCATGATATATCAAAACAGGTCCTCAAAAATCTGGCGTTTTTGGGGACTTTTGCTTTTTAGCGAACTCATGTTTTTTGTGGATTGGTGGGAATTTGCTATTTTTGCACTTGATTTATGGATTCTACACAAAATATTTCACAACCACGTGCTCTTGTGCTTGATATCACGAGCGAGAACATCGGCTATCTCACACATGGTAACGGTGAGGCCATTGCGAGCGGAAAGATAAAGCTTGATACCCACACGGGAGAATACCGCAAGGCTCTGGAGAACGCCGTCTATGACAATGCGTTCCTGTTAGAGCCTTACCGCAGCACCGCCATAGCACTGCATTCGCAGCATTTTCAGCTTCTCCCCCAAGAGCTTATTGATGCTGGTTTGACTAATAAAGTGATGGAGGCTTCGTTCTCTAAACTGCAAGGCGAGGTGCTCACTTGTTCTGTCGCTGGAACCGATGCCGGCATTGCCTGCGATGTGGAAGATGGCGTTGTGGGCTTCTTGAGGCGTACATTTCCGGGGGCTTGCATCCTTCATCATCTGGCGCCGTTGTGTGCCTATTGTGTTAATGCCTACAAAGAGGATAATGCTTGCCTTCATGTGTGCGTCGATGGCAAGGAGGCTCACATTGTGGTGGTGCGACAGGGCAAGTTGCTGATGGCCAACACCTATCATCACCGCACTCCCGACGATGTGATATATTTCGTTCTCAATGTGTGGAAAACTTGCGGCCTCGACAGCCATCGCGATAAGCTCATGCTCACTGGCGACAACAACCTGCGGTCAACGCTTGCCACAAAACTGCGAGAGTGGATTGCATGCGTCATGCCCGAAGTGATGCCTGCCCAAGCCCTGCACCTGGGGCGTGACATTTTTTCTTTACCATTCAACCTCATAGCTACAGCACTTTATGAGAATTATTAGCGGAAAATATGGCCGTCGGCGATTTGATGTGCCCAAGAATATCACTGCTCGACCCACTACCGACATGGCTCGAGAGAACTTGTTCAACGTGCTCAACAATATAGTGGATTTCGAGGGCATGACGGCACTCGACCTTTTCTCGGGAACAGGTGCCATAAGTTTTGAGCTGCTCTCACGAGGATGCGCAAGTGTCACCAGCGTGGAAAAAGCATCCACACAGTATAATTTCATCCGAAAAGTGAAAGAACAGCTGAAAGAAGAAAACTTGATGCAGATCAAGGGCGATGTTTTCAAGTTCATTGGCTCTTGTACGCGCAAGTTCGACCTTATCTTTGCCGATCCTCCTTACGACCTGCCACAATTGCCGCAGTTGCCTGAGCTCATTTTGAACAGTGCGATGGTAAAACCTGGCACCCTCGTTGTAGTGGAACATTCACGCGCCAACGATTTCAGCCACCTACCGCAATTCACACAGCAAAGAGTGTACGGAAAGGTGCACTTCTCTTTCTTTGAGGTGTCTTAATCTTCCTCTTCCTCAAGAATCTCGGGATTGAGCATGTCGTCGTCGCCCTGCTGGAAAAGAATGCGTTTTTGGAGGGCTTCGGGGTCAAGCTCCGATTCGAGCTGCATGGCACGATAACGGGGACGCAGTACAAGAACCTCCACAAGATAGGCCATCACAAAGAATATTCCCACAAGCACCCACAAGGCAACATACATGTGTCCCACTTGCGACAGGGTTGCACCGCCAACCTGCATCTGAACATAGGCTGTGGATGCCCAGTAACCTGGAATCATCCTGCTGATCACATCCCAGTAGGGTGCCATTTGGTAGTGTGGCCATGACACACCCGTGAGGAACACAAAGATGAGTGAAGTGAAAGCCATTATCAGGAACACGCCTTCGCGGTTGTTGACAAAGACTTTTATCACCTGACCCAAGAATGAGCATGCAAGCAGGAAGGGGAACATGAGCAGCGTGATTTGAATGAAACTGCCGTTCATGGGGAACTTGAAGATGATGGGTATGATGTGCAAGGCAAAAATAGCGGGAAAGAGATAGTAAACCAAGTGTACCATTGCTTTTCCAATGAGCATGGCGCCAGGTGTTGCCTGAACCTCGTCGAGACGATCCACACCCTTATTGCGGCGGCGACGACCCATGCTTCCTGCATGAAGCATGGCAATGCCCATAAGCATTCCCTGCTGCAGGACATAGACAAGAATGAACGGCAACACAGCCGAGGCTATACCCATAGCAGTGTTTCCAAGTGGTACCTGCTTGCTCTGAACAAGGCCTCCGTCAAGGCTGATGATGCCCTTGGCCTTCTCGCTCTGCAGGCGGGAGCTTATTTCCATCTGGACATTGGTTATAGCCGTGAGCATGGCTTTGTAGCGCATCATCACGCCCATGTCGCAGTAGAGCGACACATGACCTTGGCCGCCATGTTCCACGGTGCTCTCAAAGCCGGCAGGGAAATAGACTATTCCATAGCACTCCTTGCGTGCCATCAGGTCTCGCGCCTGGTCCATGTTGCCCGCATATTCCTTGATCCACACATCGGGGCTCGCGTCAAGTGCTCGTGTGAACTCCCTGCTCAGCGGTGAGCGGTCGTCATCAACCACAACCACGGCCTCATCGCGCACGACCTCGGGATTGTAGATGAGCGAGTAAAGCGGCGGATAGACTATTGCCAGCACAACAAAAAAGATGATCACTGCCTCGTCGCGAAAGATGAGCTTGACCTCCTGTTTCATCGACATCACAATGCTGTGAAGCCACCCTATGATATGTTTTCTTGTGATCATGATTAACTTTAGGGTATATAGAATGGGTCAAGACAGTTCTTCCTGAGCTTCCAGAGCATGGGGAATGGTATCAGACAATAGACGATGAGAATCACATAGTACATGCGTGAATAGGACAAGTCGATGCCATTCAGTGCCTGGTCGATACTTATCAAGAAATAGTACTTGATGGGCATGAGATATCCCAGGGGAGAAATCCAGGAATACATAGCCTCATCTGGCAGCGAGAATCCGCAGAAGGAGAACGAGAGCATTCCCAACAAGGTGCAGATGGTTGAGGCATAGCGGAAGTTGGGCACCAAGCAGCAGATGAAGAGTGCAAACCCTTGACATGCCACAACCAGCAATGCCATGGCGGCAATCATGTTCCATGGGTTACAGTTGAGAGGGAAACCATACTTGACATACATCATGTACTGAATCCACAATCCCACACACAAGAAGATGAATGTGTGTGGAAAAAGCTTGGTGAACGTTGCGAGAGTTATCGAGTTGTCGGCAGTGCGCAACCAGTTGCGGCTGGTTCCGGCATGCCACTCCATACCAATGCTGAACACTGTGATGAGCATTACAATAAGAGCCAGCAGGCACGGTACAAACGAGCTGCTGAGGTAGTAGTTATAACTGAGCCAGGGGTTCTTCAACGGATGAACATGGGTGACAACAGGCTGCAACGTTGCACCCACCATCTCGTCGGGCATTCCAAGGGTGGTGAGAACATTCTTCACTATGCCTCCGTTGGCAAGCACGCTCAAGGTCTTGAAACCCTTGAGCTGCATCGACGCTGGGGCATAGTAGGAATAATTGATATAGTAGCTGAGAGTGGGTTTCTTGTTTCCTAAAGCCTTGGTGGAGAAATCGCTCGGGATATAGAAGAAGCCATAAATTTCACCGCTTTGAACTGCATCGATAGCTTCTTGATAAGAGCCATAGGTCTTCTTGATGCTCACTTGAGGAAAAGCGCTCAAGTTGCGGGTGAGCTTGCGAGAGAGGTCGCTCTTGTCAAGATCGACAAGTCCCACCGGTGTGCGCATGACCACACCGTCCTTCATCAAGTCGAAGAAGAACCACGCGCTCAGAAGCGGCACTATAACCATCATGCAGATGTAGATGGGACGGCGCGCCATCTGCTTCCAGCCACGTATTATCGAGTTGACAATTATTCGAAGCAAAGCGTCAAAATTTAAAAACTAACACTAACTACTCACTACTCACAACTCACAACTCATGACTCATAACTCATAACTCATAACTCATAACTCATTTAAGTATTACCGACATGCCCGGCCTGAAGTTTTCTATCTTGCCAACTGGTCGCGCTTTGACCTCGAAGGTCTTGCTGTCATAGTCGCCATAGGCCTTTGTCGCACCCCATGTGGCATAGCTTCCCATGTCGTGAACATAGAAGATTTTCATCTTGGTCTCTTTGTTGTTCAGGGCAGGAATCATAACATTAACTTCCTTTCCCATGGCAAGGTCGTTGAGTTTTTCCTCACGCACGTTGAACGCCACCCACATATCATCAAGCAGAGAAATGGTCATGATGGGAGAACCCATTATAACAAGTTCGCCCAGATGAGGGTAGATGCTTTCTATCTCGCCGTCGCAAGGAGCGATGAGGTACTCGTCCTCAAGCAGCGCTTCTACTTCACGCACTGTGGCTTGGGCCACATTCTCCATGCCTTTTGAAGCAGCCTTGTCCTCGGCCTGGGCACCGTTTCGGGCCATCTCCAGTTGAGACTCGGCAGCTTCCATTGCGGCATTGGCGGTGTTCACAGTTGCCGTGGCAGCATCGAGTGCCGCCTTGGCCTCGTCTCGTTTCTGCTCACTCACGACACCCTCATTGAAGAGATTGTTGAGACGCTCATAGGTCTTGCGACAAATTTCCTCGGCAGCGAGAGCCTGTTGCTTGGCCGACTTGGCCTGGTCAACTAATTTTTGAGCCGAATTGATAATCTCATATCTTGTTCCACGCTCAACCTTCTGATTTTGGCTGGCGGCGACATTTTTCATTTCCTTGGCCTTCGAGAGGGTGGCATCGGTGGTCGATGAGTAAATCTTTGCCAATCGTTGGCCCTTGCGAACAAAATCTCCTTCCTTGACATAGAGTTCCACCAGTCGTCCTGCAAGCTTGCCGCTGATTCGCACCACTTCACAATCGGCCTGTCCCTGGATTGTGGCATCGGCAGGCTTCAGATGCAATATTCCCCAAATAGCCATTCCCGCAACTGTTGCCACGAGAATGAGCATGGCTCCGATGAGCGCCAGGCGTTTCTTCTGCCTTATCTTCAACCGCTTGGCCTTCTCTTCCTCTTTGCTAGTGGGTTTGGTCCAAGTGTTTTTTTCTTTCACATCATCGTTTTCTTGACGCTCGACAATGTTGCTTTGCTCGGTTTGTTCATCAATGGGCTGAATCATCTCGGCCTGTTTTTTGAACTCATTGTCTTGCTGTCCTTTATTCTTTTCTTCTTTCATGACTTAAATGATGTTTTAAATCAATAATTCAAATTTCCGGTGACCTTCGAGAGATATACATGACACATCATCACCTCGATTTCGGCGTCGATTTTCTCACTGTGAGCCATCAGCCATGCTGTTTGAGCGGCAAGAACGTCATCGCTTGTCGCCATGCCCTCACGGAAACCCAATTGGGCAACTCGCAGATTTTCGTCGGCTTTGGTCAGGTTGGCCTTGGTCATCTCATAGGTTTTGTAGGCTTCTTGGTACTTGAAATTGGCTTGTGTGACTTGCAGTTCAATCAGCTCTCTGGTCTGCTCCATCTCTAAGTGCTTGATTTTGGAGTCAACGAGAGCCGCTTTGTATTTGTTGCTCAAGCCACCCCAGTGCCATAGTGGAATCCTCACCACAGCGCCAATGGCATAGTTGAAGCCGAATTCATTCTTGAAACCATTGTAAACATGAGGATTGGAGGTGAAAACGCTGCCCACGGCGGCTATAGTGGGCAGCATCTCGCTTCGAGCCACCTTGGCTTTCTCGTCAAATATCCTTACCCCAAGCTCAAGGGCATTGTAGTCGTTGCGGCGGTCATAGACTTGACTCATGTCGACTACTGTGGGATGCAGTGCCACTTCAAGGTCGGAACGGTCCTCGTCGGCAAGAACCATGGGCTCGTCAAGTGGCTCACCGCACAGTTGTGCAAGGGCCATTCTCGCCAGCACAAGGCCATTTCTCACCTTGGTGAGGGCTATATTGGCCTCATTGACTTTGACATCAACACTGAGAAGAGTCGATTGTGTGGTGACTCCTTGTTCGAGCATCTTCTTCACATCGTTGTCAAGATTGGTGACCAGCTCAAGGTAACTCTCGGCAAGCCGTTCCTTCGACTTCAGCGAGACAACAAGCCAGTAGGCTTGGTCCACATCACAAATCACTTCTTCGGCTTTGCGGTCGTGAAGAAGCTGGGCGATTTGTTCGGCATACTTGGTGATTTGATTCAGTGCTTTGATTTTCCCACCCATATAGATGGGTTGTGTGACAAGGATACCTGCGGCAAAGATGTTGTGTGTGTCGAATGTGAGAGCGTCTTTGACCTTTTGGGTCACTGCCGAAACGTGACTTCCGTCAACCGAGATGCCAATGCCTGTAGCGGCATCAATCACGAAATCATAGTTCCCGGTTGCTGGATTGAAAAACTGCGTGGGGGTGATGTCATTGATGTCGACAAGCGACACTTCGCGCCCCATGTGCAGATAGGTGCCCACAAAGTCAATCGAAGGCTTGTAGGCAGCCTGGGCCTGATTGCGCTGATAACCAGCCTGCTCTATCTTGAGCTGCTCAACTGTCATCTGCTTGTTGTTGCGCAACGCCATGTGACGGCATGAATCTAACGTGACCTGAGAACTCATCGAGAGCGTTAAGGTACAAATCAGCAACAGGGAAAATATCCTTTTCATTTTTCAAGCAATTTTTGTTTTACAAACTGCAAAAATAATATTTTATTGAATTATAATTAATAATAATTTCAGAAAAATCTTTTTTGGAACAATTGTTCATCTATTGTGAATACTATTTTTGATGGTATAATGATAAAGTTAAGACTATTATTGAATGACGTCAATAATCTATCACTTTTGGTCCAGAACCACAGGTTCCACTGTGTATCCCAGGTCGCACAGCAATTTTATGAGACCCTGTTCTCCTATCAAGTGGGCTGCTCCCACCGCAACAAGAACGCTTTGCACGGGAAGTGTCATGGTGATTTTGTCCATCCAGGCTCGGTTTCTCTTATAGCCCAATCTCTCAAATTCCTCGTCTTCCATGCCCATCTCAGGGTCAAAAACAATCTGCTCTATTGCCTCAAGGTCTTGGGCATGGTAGGCATCACACAACTGCTTGCTCTTGAGAGCAAAATCCTTGTCCTTGCGACAGAACTCTACAAGTTCTTGAGCCTGCTCCGTTAAAGGTGCGCCAAAGAGAGCATTGGTCTGCGACTCGATTGTTTCCAATCCGTCTACATGCTTTCCAAGCTCTAAACCACGCTTTTGGATTGCGACATCTATAAGGTTGCTGACATCTACACAATCAGGGAAAAACTTCTGCATTTGCAACACGCCAAGCTGAGTTGTGATCATTGCTGGCTTGAGACCCTTCAAAACATCGATTCCTGCAAAGCCAATATAGCTTCTCACCACCGAGTCAACGAGCTGGTACTCCTCGGGGCTCATAAGCTTGTCGATGGTGCTGTCCTGAGGAGCGGCACTCTCTTTGAAAATGCTCATTAATGCGTCATCACTCAGTAGATTTTCGTTTAGAACTTCGCCATAGATGGCGTCTACCTCGTTTATCACCGACGATAATCCTGGTATACTGTCTATAAACTTAGATGTTTCGAGATGAAGTGTTCCAAACAGATAGGATGGCTTGTGACAATCTTTGCCGCTTACCTTCCACAGTAACTGGCCATTTGAACTTGACGCAAACAGTAAAACAGTGAGTAAAAACAAAATCTTTCTCATGGTTGTATGTTCGTTTGAATACGTTAAAATGGTTTATTTTGTCCACAAAAATAGCATTTTTAAGACAAAACCACAAATTATAATGACAACTTTAACTAAAAATACCCATTCGTAGCGATTGCCCACCGTTGTGAATACCTCTAACTTTGCAACGTGAAAAATGCGATTAAGTGAGAGCAGCGACAAGCTTGCTTGGACATTGCCGAGCATGAGCATTTTATATGAAATTTTAAAGTGAATTAGTTATTAGTTGATCTATAAAACATATAAAACATAGACTTCAAAGAATTAAAAGTAGTTAAGTAAACAATAAAGGCCCCGCACGATGTGAATCGTAGCGGGTTCCTTTTTTGACAAAAATCGAACAAAAGGGACGGTTCTTTTTGTTCGATTTTTTTTGATTTTTTAATATTTTGTTCTATCTTTGCAAACATGAGTTTTTTATTAAATCCCTCATCATTATGCCTCGAACACAAAGAGTACCCAGTCCCACAGGAATTTATCACGTGATGTTGCGTGGTATTAATCGTTCTGATATTTTTCATGATGAAATCGACTTTATGAAAATGGAGAAAATCTTGCGCTCCATGGCCAAGCCTGTTGACAAAAAAGGGAATCCCCAAAAGCCACTTTGTAAAATCTATGCTTACTGCCTGATGACAAACCACATACATCTGCTTATTGCGGAAATAGAAGAGCCGATAGGCACCATTGTTAAACGTTTAGGTGTCGCTTATGTTAGTTACTATAACAAGCGCCGAAAAAGAACGGGACCACTATTCGAAGGACGCTTCAGAAGTGAGCCAGTCGATGGCTCAGAATATTTCATTACATTGCTTCATTATATTCACAACAATCCAGTCAAAGCTGGTATGACAATAAAACCAGGATGGTATAAGTGGAGCAGCATGCGCGAATATGAACTGACCGAAGAAGCCTATGAAAGAGGCTTTTGTGACCAAACGATCCCATTCAAAAACTTGACCAGATCGGAAGTCCGAGACATAGTGTTAAATGTTGAAGATCTCAAGTCGTTTGTCTCGCCTGTCGATAAGGAAAGAGTTGATAATGCTGATGCCGAAGAAATTTTGAAATCACTTGTACCTGAAGAATTTAGCGACTACAATTTGAAAGATTTGCCAAAGGTGGTGAAATTGGCCCTTTCGTCCAAAGCACAGGCCAATGGGATAACTAAGAGCCAACTGGTAAACTTGGTGGGAGTGACAAAATACTCGTTGTATAGAGGAAAAACAAAACGCATAAGAACTGTGAAATAAACCTCGAAAAGTTAAGAAAAGTGAAAAATCGAACAAAAGGGACGGTTCTTTTTGTTCGATTTTTTTGTGGATAATGGTTGCTGGAACTTGTTGAGGCACGTAATTTTTACCGTTTGGGAAAATTGTTTTGAGGCAAGGGGCAAAGAATTGGAATAAAATGCTTATCTTTGCAGTTTGTAAATAAAGTTGTATATAAATTAATAATTATATAGTGGAAACAAAATATATATTTGTTACTGGCGGTGTGGTGTCGTCGCTTGGAAAGGGCATAATTTCATCGTCGATAGCGAGACTGCTGTTGTCTCGTGGTTTCAACGTGACGATGCAGAAGTTTGACCCCTATATCAATATCGACCCTGGCACTCTCAACCCCTATGAGCACGGTGAGTGCTATGTGACAGTCGATGGCCATGAGGCCGACCTCGACCTGGGTCATTATGAGCGTTTCACCAATATCAAGACCACTCGAGCCAACAATATCACCACCGGCCGTGTTTATCAAAGCGTGATCGACAAGGAGCGTCGCGGTGATTTCCTGGGCAAGACGGTTCAAATCATCCCTCACATCACCGATGAGATAAAGCGATGCGTCAAGCTGCTTGGCAACACAGGCAAATATGACTTCGTGATAACCGAGATAGGCGGCACGGTGGGCGATATCGAGTCGTTGCCATTTCTCGAGGCTGTGCGTCAGCTCAAGTGGGAGCTCGGCCGCAACTGCGTGGTGGTTCATCTCACCTATGTGCCTTATATCAAGGCGGCAGGTGAGCTCAAGACCAAGCCCACTCAGCACAGCGTGAAACAGCTTCAGCAGGTGGGAATCCAGCCCGACGTACTGGTGTTGCGCACCGAGCGTGAGCTGCCGGCAGCACATTGCCGCAAGGTGGCGCAATTCTGCAATGTGAGCCCCGATGCAGTGACTCAGAGTCTCGATGCTCCCAGCATCTACGAGGTTCCATTGATGATGCATCGCCAGCATCTCGACCAGATTATCCTTGAAAAGACCGGCACCCCATTCGCTGGAGAGCCCGATTTGACAAAGTGGAACTTCTTCCTCAACAAGCTTCACGGAGCCAAAGAAGAGGTTAGGATAGGTCTTGTGGGCAAGTATGTTGAACTGCAAGACGCCTACAAGAGTATCGACGAGAGCCTGTTGACGGCAGGTGTTTATCAAGACCACAAGGTTAAAATCACCTATATCTCGAGCGAGAAAGTGAACGACGGCAACGCCGAGGCGCTCTTGAGCGGCATGGACGGAGTGATAGTGGCGCCAGGCTTTGGCCAGCGAGGCACCGAGGGCAAATTTGCCGCCTTGAAGTGGTGCCGTGAGAACGATGTCCCCACATTTGGCATCTGCTACGGCATGCAGTGCATGGTAATAGAGTATGCCCGCAATGTGATGGGTATGACAGACGCCAACAGTGTTGAGATCGACCCCAAGACCCCTCACAATGTCATCGACCTTATGGAGGAACAGAAGAGCGTGACAAACATGGGCGGCACGATGCGTTTGGGTGCTTATGCCTGCCACTTGAAAGATGGCACGAAAGTTGCAAAGGCCTACGGAAAGCTCGACATCGAGGAGCGTCATCGTCACCGCTTTGAGTTCAACGACGAGTACCGCAAGCAGTTTGAGGATGCTGGCATGGTCTTTGCGGGCGAGAATCCCGAAACCCATCTTGCCGAGGTGATGGAGCTTCCCGACAAAAAGTGGTATATAGGCACTCAGTACCATCCAGAGTACAGTAGCACAGTTCTCACTCCACATCCATTGTTCATGGACTTTGTGAGAGCCGCCATCGAGAACAAGAAAAAATAGTAGTACAGTGGTCTTCAGGCCACATCAACAAGAAAAACAAAAAAAGAAAGAAATATAAATTATGGATAAAAACACGGTCATAGGCATGTTGCTCATGTGTGCAGTGATTTTTGGGTTCATGTATTTCCAGCCCAAAAACGAGGCACCAAAAGACAAGCAACAAGCTGCGTCTACCGAGCAGGCTGTCAGTCAGTCGGCAAGCAACGCCAGTGTCGACACTCTCGCTACCGAAGAGTTCGTGAAACTTGACTCTATCACCGCCAAATATGGCGAAATAGCAATGGGAGGCGTTCTGCTCACAAATCAGGAAGGCAAAGCAACAGGAACAATAAAAGTTGACAACAAGACTATCGACCTCATTTCCCTCAGTGTCGCCAAGAGCGATGACCCCAAGTCTCAGAACCTGGCAGTGATCGCAGTGAGGAAAGTGCTGGAGAAATATGTCAAGGCATCGCAGTTCAGTGCCAATCTGTCGGGAGAGAACAAAACCATCGCGCTTGAGAATGACTCTATTAAGATAGAAATCAGCACTAAGGGTGCGATGATTTCACGTGCCACACTCAAGGGCTACAGAGCCTATCGCACTCAGGAGGATTATAAAAAGCACCAGAGTGTTCCTGTCGAGATTATCACCCCCGACAACAACAGCTATGGCTTTATTCTCAATTCAGATACTCAACGTTTCGACACTCGCAATTTCTTCTTCACCGAGGAGGCCAAGACCGACAGCTCGGTAACCATGACCATGAATGTAGACGGAGGCGCCAAGTGGAGCCTGCGATACACCCTCGTGCCAGGCACCTACATGGTGCGCATGGAAGTGCTGCAGAACGGCATGGAAAAAGTGATACCCACAAGCATCAGCAACATGGGCTTCGCATGGGAGCAGAAAATCAAGCGTCAAGAAGCCGGCAAGCAGTTTGAGGAGCGCAACAGTGCGCTTTACTGGAAGATTCAGGGCGATGACGACGATGTCGACAACTTGAGCGAGAACGGCAGCAAGGAGGAGAAAGTGGAGCCTAATATCAAGTGGATATCGGGCAAGAGTCAGTTCTTCTCTACAGTTCTCATAGCAAACAAGGCTTTCAACGGGGCAAGTCTTGAAAGCAAGGCCTTTGAAAAAGAAAAGGACCCCAAGGAGTATGACACCTACTTGAAGGACATAAAAGTCAACTCTCAAGTTGAATATCAGTCAAGCAATCCCGCTCCGGCATCGTTCTACTTCTATTTTGGTCCCAACCGCTATGCGTTGCTCTCGAGCTACGACAAGTTCTCTCCCAAAGAGGACTTGCATCTCACTCGCCTCGTGTCGCTGGGCTGGACATTGTTCCGCTGGATCAACTCGGGCATTGTGATGCCGGTGTTCAACTGGCTGTGCACGTTTAACTGGAGCCTGGGTCTTGTGATTCTGGTACTTACCATCCTGCTCAAGCTTGTTCTCTGGCCTTTGACCTACAAGAGCTACCTCTCGCAGGCTAAGATGAAGATTCTGCAACCCGACATCCAGGCCATCAACGAGAAGTATCCCAACCCCGACGATGCCATGAAGAAGCAGCAGAAGACTATGGAACTCTACAAGCAGGCTGGTGCCAACCCCATGGGAGGTTGCTTGCCCATGCTCTTGCAGATGCCTTTCCTGATTGCCATGTTCTGGTTCTTCCCGTCAAGCATCGACCTCCGAGGCCAGAGCTTCTTGTGGGCTCCCGACTTGAGTGCCCCAGATGCCATCATCTCGCTGCCATTCAGCATTCCGTTCCTGGGTGACCACTTGAGCATCTTCTGCTTGCTCATGACTATCACCAACATTGGCTACACCTACATCAACATGCAGTCGCAGTCGTCGAGCCAAATGCCCGGCATGAAGTGGATGATGTACTTGATGCCATTGATGTTCCTCGTGTTCTTCAACACCTATGCCGCTGGCCTTAGCTACTACTACTTCGTGTCGCTGCTCATCACCATCATCCAGACCTATCTCACACGCATGACGGTCAAGGAAGACAAAGTGAGAGCAATCATGGCCGAGAATGCCAAGAAGCCCAAGAAAAAGAGTGGTTTCATGGCTCGACTTGAAGAGGCTCAGCGCCAGCAGCTCGAGCAGCAGAAGCGCGCTGCAAAGGGCAACAAGAGCCGCCGTCGCTAATAATGATGATAAATTGATTCATTTAATAAATTTATAGAGTTATGGCTATAGTTTATAAATGTCCGCATTGCGGCAACACTATCACAATAGAACAGGACGTGATAAGCATTCATTGTCCTTATTGCGGTGTGGAGTTTGATGCCGCGTCTAATAAGCAGCCACCAGTGTTCCGTGGTGACCAAGGGCAGGCACAGCCTCCTCCTCAGCAGCCTCCACAACAAGGCTATCAGCAACCTGGCTACCAACAGCCTCCACAACAAGGCTATCAGCAGCCTGGTTATCAACAACCCTATCCTCCAGCCAGCAACGATATCTTTGCCAACGGCCCCTCGGGAAAAAGTCGTGGAATAGCTGGACTGCTGGCAATCTTCGTTGGATGTTTGGGTATTCACTACTTTTATTTGAACAAGACGACTCCCGGCATTGTGTGCTTGCTTGTCTCACTCTTGGGAGGTGGATTAACCTGCGGCTCTGTTGCCGGAATCGTAGCCGTTTTGACTCTCGTTCAAGGCATCTTGATGATGACAATGTCGCAAGAAGAATTTGAGCGTAAATATGTGTATACAACCAACGATTTCCCGTTATTCTAAATAGAATACACATCTCCCTTAACCATGAAGAAAAAAGACACACGCAACACTGAATCTCGCCCAGCAATGAGCAAGAAGATGAAGCTGGTCCTCACAGGCCTGGCGGTGTTGCTTGTGGGCGTTGGGGCAGCGACTTTCTGGGCCTATAGAAACCGTGTCGACATCCAGCACTGGTGGAGGGGAGAGATTGTTGTGGACAGGAACAAATACCCCATTTTGGGAATTGACGTCTCGGCTCATAATGGAGATATCGATTTCAACAAGGTCAAAGCCGATGGTTACACCTTTGTGTTTATCAAAGCCAGCGAGGGTGAGGACTATCACGATTCCAAGTTCTTGACCAACTATGAAAACGCCCGCAAGGCAGGTCTCAAGGTGGGGGCCTATCATTTCTTCCGCAAGAAAACCGACGGACTGAATCAGGCGAAAAACTTCCTCGAGATGGTGGCTGGACGAAATCTCGACTTGCCTCTCGTGGTGGACGTGGAGGACTGGAGCAACGACGAGCAAATCAAGGACGAGCGCACCCAGCAGCACCTCGACGCCATGCTCGACAACCTGCGCTCGCGAGGGCACAAGGTGATGATTTATACCAACGGTGACGGATACAAGAAATATATCAAGAACGGGCAAATCAACATCAACCTGTGGCTATGCTCCTTCCGTCAGCCCGACAAGCTCAAGCACATCCCGCACCAGCTGCAGCAGTACAGCCACTGGGGTAGGGTGAAGGGCATTTGGGGCGATGTCGACCTCAATGTCTTCAACGGAAATGTGAAACAGTGGGAGATGTGGCTTGAGAACCTCTCGCCCATGCAACCTGCCGACACTACCACTATATCTAATGGCGACTCAGTTAACATTAACGATCAAGACATCTTTATCATACATGATGAACTATAAACGACTTCTACTGCTCTTGGCCATGCTGACGGTGACTGCCGCCAGCTCGATGTGGGCGCGCGTCTACACGTGGGACAGGTTTGACATAGCGTTTGAGGGTCCTGACGACGGCTTCGTCCCTTTCGTCTTCTTCCAAGACCCCAATTCGGCTCAGGTGGAATGGGAAGACATGCTCATGACATTGCAGCATTATGTCAAAAACGAGAACACCACCAAAGATAACCTCAATGAGACTCTGAAAAGCCGAGCTTTGGGATTCAACATGTATGACACCAAGCTCTTCACCATCAAGGTGAAAGGTTTCAAGTGTTACTCTCTCGAAGGCACCATGCCCGATGGCTCACGATGCATCATCAGCTATCTCGTCAGCGACAAGACTACCACGGTGCTTGAGGTGATAGTCAACTACCTGCTCGGCAATCGTGAGGTGGTGGAAGACATGATAAAGAGCTTTTCGGAAAACAACAACCAGAAACCCAACGAGCGGGAGAAGCCCAAGCAGAAGGTGCAGGACAAGAAAGACGCCGAGCGGCAAGAAGAGGAGTTGAGAAAAGCGCAAGAGCTCGAGAATGCCGTCGAGTGCTGACACTAATGATAAAAAAAAATCGCAACAACACTGTTGCGATTTTTTGTTCTTATGAAGGACGGTCTTTTTAACCCGATTCGGGTTTAAAACTTGAACTTATAGCCCACGCCCACTATGTGCGAGTCGCGGTTGTTGTAGTTGTCGTCCTCGTAGATGTCTTGATAACGATAGAACACATCGACCGAGTTGTGCTTGCCCAGCTTGAACTCGCAGCCAGCGGTGTAGCGCATCTTGTCGAGACCGTCGGCGATATAGACCTCGGCCGAGGCATAGGGCTCGTACCATGTCTTCTTCTTGTCATAAGAGACTTGCAGCCGTGAACGCACCACGTTCTTGCCTTTGCCCTTCACGGGCTCGAGGCGGTCTTTATTCCAGTCGTAGGTCACATCGGGAACCTCGGGGCGGTAGGTATACTGCCAGCGCTCGCGCAACGCAATCTTGAAGTCGCCAGCCTTGAATGTCGCTGTGAACGAGGCGTAGAGGCGGTGCTTGGTGCCCCAGAATGCCTCGGTCTCCTCTTGCTGAGCCTCATTCCACTCAAACAAGGAGTAGTCGCGCATGAACTTATAGCCGGCATCTAATTTCAACGTGGGCAGTACCTTGAACTCGGCACCCACGGCAATGTTCCAGCGGCTGGGCGCTCCCCAGCCCTTGCCAGGCTCGATATTGTCCTTGAGTCGATATTCAAACTCGGCGCCGACGCTCCATTTCTTGTTGATTTTCTTCTCAACGCCTGCGCTCATCCACAACCCAAAGTCGTTGCCTTCCTTGCCGTCAAACTGTGCTCTTGCCGGCAATGCCACTGCGGCACATAAAGCCAGTGCCATGGCAATCTTCATTATCCGTTTCATTGTAAGTCTTGTCTTGTGAGTTTTGTCATCTTGTCAACGCTGTTGCTGCCGGCATCCTTGCTGCGGTAGTGCACGCGCAGCATGGTCATGTCGCGCAGCATGTCGATGGCACCCACCTCCACCTTGGTGATGTCGAGGCCCGTGCGCTGCTTCAGGTCATCGATAAGCTCCTCGCGACGCTCGGGAATGATGAGCTCTATCTTGTCATACTGGATGAGCTTCACGTTCTCGGTCTTGAGTCGCCACTCGCACACTATAATGGCGATGATTACCAGCACATTGGTGATAATAAGCTCTATAAGCGGCATTGTCGAGGCTAAGGCGTTGACAACAGCCAGCGAAATGATGACAAAGAGATAGGTCATCTCGCGCACTGGCATGGTGTCGGTGCGGTAGCGCATGATACTGAAAATACCAAACAGGCCTATTCCCAATCCTATTCCTGCCTTGCCTTTCATGTCCTCAAGCACGAAAATCATGAAGAACACAAGGAAGAAGATGGCAATGCTGATGAGCATGAATGTGAAATAGAAGTCGCGTCGCTTGCTCTTGCGATAATAAAGACGATCAATGATAATCCAGCTCACCAAAACGCTGATGAAGAATCTTATCAGCATTGCGAAATAGTCCTCGGTAATTCCTTTGAAAATATTGTCTAACATAATCTATATGGTTTTTTCAAGTTTCTAATGTAGTTAATTGTTACTCCAGAACAAGAGGGGGCAAGAAGTGATTCTTTTCTCGTCTGTAATCTCAATTCTCATATCTCAAATCTGATGTCATATATCTGATATAAGTTTGTCGACATAACGAAGCTTCTCCTTGAGGCGGTTTTGCTTCACTGTGGGGTTGCTCAAAGCTGTGCCCATGCAGTACTTGCTGAAGCCATGAGGGTGGATGTGAAGATCGCGTAGCATCGACAACAGTGGCGAGGGTTGGTTGCCGTCGCGCTTGAGCTCGATGATAACGGCCTGGTCAAGGCTTTTGTCTAATCCCGAGCGGTAGTTGTGAAAACGCAGGCCGGTATCGATGGTCACGCGCTCAGTCTTCTCCTTGTTGACGAGAGTGACGCGGTTGAACCAGTTGCGCAGCGCAGGCTCCAGTGTGTCTACATCCCACCAGCACAGGCCCTTGAGGAACTCATGCTTGTGCTCGCCATCGATGTTGAACTCGGTGATGGGGATGCGTTTCTTGCGAGTGCGGCGGTGATTGTTCTTGTTTTTCACTTCCAGGAACATGAGGTTGCTGCCCACATACTCCCGCACTCGCACCTTTTGACGTCCCAGGCATCCGTTGTGATGCATGATGTACATGTCAAGCCCGGGTGTGTCATAGTAGAGCGTGGTGTAGGCACTGTTGCGAACACCATCAATCTCTTGAACATAATACTGGTTCCCTGCCATCTCCAGCAGCCTCATCAGTCGTGGCATGCTGGTCACAAACTTGGTGTCAACACGATTCATGAGCCTCACCGATTTCATCTCGTCGAGGCCAATGGGCGATAATGTGTTGAGTAGCTGTTGCATGGCAGTGTCTTTTTGTTTCACGTGATTTGAGCTGACAAATATATGAAAAAAAATGTAATTAATGCCATATTTTCAATAAGATAGATAAAAAAATCGACAAACAGCTTGTCTTTTATTGCTTTTATTGCTCTTTCCTGTTTCTCGCAATGAGCTCCACAAATCACTTTTTGGCGATTTTGACAAGTATTTGCTGGTCTTTTGACATCCTCTGAACGATGGTGCGTTCTTCTTTGCTCTCGGGCAGAGTATAGGTGATAGTATAAATGATAGTATAGATGTTGTTGGTCACCTCAAGCGTTTTAACTCCCTGCGCGAGATTACCGCAAGGTGACCATATTTGTCGCGGTTAACGTCAAACGAAAGTCAATGCTTGGGGAACAATTTGTTATTGACAAACCCCATGCAATATGTCAGTACCACAGAGCACAACAAAGACACGATTGCGACAAAAAGAAAAATCAAGAAATAATAGTGTAATTGATTCACCTCATTTTTAAAAATCTGGACTCCGATATAACCATGAATAAACCAAATACCTGTTGAATACTTGCCGAAGGTCGCTAAAAACTTTTTAGCCATGATGCCCAGCTTAATATTCAAGAAAAGAACTATAAAAATGAGTGAATAGAATGAATTTAACGTTTGATTGTCGAAAATGGATTTAATCAAAAACAACGCGCATATTGCCAATAGAGATTGCATGCTTGTCATCTTCGCCAACATTCGTCTAAAAAAATCCCGTCGGACGTATAAAACAACGCCGAGTTGGAACGAGAACAGGCATTTAACAAATAGTATAAAATGATAGATAACATAATATTTGTCAACTATATTACCGTACCTGCTCCTGAAAAAGGAGCACAATAACGATAACACTAAAATAGCGGTGGCGATATACTCAGGTTTAAAACGCTCGTTAAGTTTAAATATAAATATCGACAAGAAAGAAATAAGCACATAAGGGAAAAGGAACCAAGTGTGATTATTCCAAGTCCAAAACCAACCTGTGAAATTCGCTATTATCTGTGTTACGGAGAAATCAAAGTGTCCCTTTGCGAAAATCTGACCTAAAATAATAGGAAACACTATCAAAACGGACCAGTACAGCAAATACAGTTTTGCTATTCTTGTGAAATTATAACCGAACCCTTTTTTCCCGTTATGATAATTGTGCGCCAATCCATAGCCACTTAATATCAAGAAATAAAAAACAGGATAAGTGGCATTATGGATAAAAGAATAAAGTGGCTCTTGTCCAATCGTTATTAAAGACGACGTATTCTTGTCGATGACCATATCTGCTAAATGATATACCACCATAAACAAGACCGCCAACCCTTTTAATTCAAGACTTTGAGATTTAGAAATCATTAATATTATATGATGTGTTCTATAAATTAGTTTTATGAGCCGCCTTGGGTTAGAACCCGGTTTGACCCACAGGCGTGGCTCGCTTTCTAAACTGCAAAGTTACTGTTTTTGATTCAATTTTCGATTACCTTCTCGGTTTTAACTTATATTAACTTAGAGTCAAGCAGTTATCTTAACATTCCAGCCCAAGCCGCACAGGTGCTGTAGGAACATGTCTTTGAACATCAGCACGGGGTCAATCGGTTTGCGAACTGCTTCGCTCTTTCTGTCAATTTCTATTAGGGTTTAAATAGTCGCCAATGAATCGCTGTGCAGTGCAAAGGCCTCGGCTGCCAGGCAACGGCTCTCGATGCCGCGGAAGCGTTCCATTGTGGTGTGCCAGCCGTCGTAAAGCTCTTTCATGCCTTGGCTCACGTGGCAGTTGCAAGCCTCGTGCTTGCGCTCAAGCACAGCTTCGATGTTCACCCAGTGGGTAGGGTGGAACATCTGGGTCTGATCTCCTGTCATCACCTCGAAGTAGAAGAGTTGGAACCTGCGGTCGAGTCTCCGCCAGGCATCGAGCACAAGGGTGCCGCACACGGCATGGTCGCGGTGAGAGTCGATGGGCCAGTGGGTGAGCACCACGTCGGGGTTCTCGCGGTCGATGAGCTCGCGCATCTCTTTATACCGCTCCAGGTTCACCTCGGTATTGCCGTCAATCTGGTTCATGAAAATGTGACGAGCACCGGTGATTTTGCAGGCGTTCTCACTCTCCACCACGCGTATGGCGGCTGCTTCGTCGTGGCTCTTGCCGGCGATGCCTGCCTCACCGCGGGTGAGGTAGACACACACCACCTCATGCCCGGCATCGGCGAGCAGACACATTGTGCCTCCACACCCCGTCTCAGGGTCATCGGGATGCGCCCCAATAACCAGTATCTTGCGGCGTCGCTTTGAGTTGTCTCCACTTGCAGCCTCTGCTGCCATTGGTATTCCCAGCACTGTAGCCCCTAAAGCCGCCGAGCCCACAGTCTTTATCATGTCTCGTCGATTCATTTTTTTGAGAAGGTATTAAATGGTTTTCTCCACAAAAGTAGTAAAAAAATAAATGCCGTCACACCCTGAAGTGATTTTTTGCGGCAGTGGCAAGCAGGTGCACAACAATTATCACGCTTGACACATAATAAAATGCTGAAAAATGAGGGTGGAAAGAGAAGAAATGACTACCTTTGCAAAAACAATAATCACTAAATCTTTTAAAATTATGAAGAAGATATTTTTGTTAATGGCAATAGTGCTGCCTTTCGTGCTCATTTCTTGTGGCGACGATAAAGACGAACCCAAATCATTAGAGGAGCTACTTATGGGCCGCTGGGAAAGCTCATGGGAGATAGATGGAGATAAATATCATAATATCGCCATTTTCGATTCTGAGCACCAGTTTTATCACTCTGGCTATAAGAATGACACCCAAATCATTCGTGCATCATACACATGGGAGCTGAATGGGAATACCCTGAAACTAATCAGGAATTACGACTCAGCCCAATCAACACATGAGATCACCATTAAAGACAATACACTAACGATTAGTGGTTATAGAGAAACTTATCACAAGGTGGACAGTTGATGTCTCACGTTTTTTTGAAATCTAAGCGGTTGGTTTACGGTAAATCAACCGCTTTTTTTGATACTCCACCAACGGAAAAAGGAAATAATAAAAAACAAGCAAACAAAAGTTGATTACGGAAAATGTGTACTTTTTTCTTGGATTTTGCCACAATTATTTATTTTTCTCGAGATTTTTATTTATATTTGCAATCAAGAACAATAAGCTAAAAAACAAAACAGACGAGACGGGCCTCGTTACTACAAAAAAACTCACAACCCATAACTCATAACTCACAACCCAAAACTACTATATTATGAAAAAGATTTTACTATTACTTGTGGCGCTACTTGCCACGACCACTGTTTGGGCCGAGGACTATATCACCGATGTGATGGTAATTGGCGGCTCAAAAACCGAGACGAACGCCCTGAAGACCACTTACACCAACCAGGGCTGGACGGTCATCGACCAGGACTTGAACGCGGGTTGCGGCTCAAGCAGCGACTACATCTACCTGCTCTACAAGGCGGCGAGCAACGAGAACATTGATGTCGGCTTTATCACCGGCTTCTACATCAGCGACGCCAGTGGCACCGCCCCCGACAATGTCACGCACGACGGGCACACCTACACTCTTG
>CAMVKS010000019.1 GCA_947167995.1 uncultured Prevotellaceae bacterium | reverse complement strand
GCGACTGCGAGCTGCAGCGACTGGTAATGCGCCTCAACATCCGCCAGATGCCTTACAACGATGGAGAGAAGAGTCAGCGCAAGAACGAGGTTACACCTGCTATCACCCGCAACATGGAGAAGTGCATCTACTGCCGCCGTTGCGAGAGTGTTTGTAATAATGTGCAAAGTGTGGGCGTGCTTGGTGCTATCCGTCGTGGTTTTGACACTACAATTGCTCCAACCTTCGACCGCATGTTTGTTGACACCGACTGTACCTATTGCGGCCAGTGCGTGGCTGTGTGCCCCGTGGGAGCGCTCACCGAGCGTGACTACACCGACCAGCTGCTTGACGACATCACCAACCCCGACAAGATTGTCATCGCTCAGCCAGCGCCCGCAGTGCGCTTTGGCCTGGGCGAGGAATTTGGCATGGCTCCCGGCACCATCGTTACCGGCAAGCTTGCTACAGCCTTGCGCGACCTGGGATTTGACTATGTGTTCGATACCGACTTTGGTGCCGACCTCACCATCATGGAAGAGGGCGCCGAGATTCTCGACCGCCTCAAGAAGTTCCTTGCTGGCGACAAGAGCGTGAAGCTGCCTATCATGACGTCGTGCTGCCCTGCATGGGTTAACTTCTTTGAGCACAACTATCCCGACCTGCTCGACTATCCCTCGAGCGCTAAGTCGCCAGCCCAGATGTTTGGTGCTATCGCCAAGACCTACTGGGCCGAGAAGATGGGCATTCCACGCGAGAAGCTCGTGGTGGTTTCTATCATGCCTTGCTTGGCCAAGAAGTTTGAGTGCACACGCGAGGAGTTCAAGGTTGATGGCAACCCCGACGTTGACTACAGCATCTCGACTCGCGAGCTCGCTCGCCTGATCAAGCGCGCCAACATCAACTTCGCCAATCTGCCCGAGAGCAACTTCGACAGCCCACTGGGCGAGTCGACTGGTGCCGCCGCAATCTTTGGCGTTACTGGTGGCGTGATGGAGGCTGCATTGCGCACATGCTATGAGGTGTACACTGGCAAGACTCTGCCTCGCATCAACTTCGACGAGGTGCGCGGCTTTGAAGGAATCCGCGAGGCCACTATCGACCTTAACGGCTTTGAGCTCAAAGTGTGCGTAGCTCACACGCTGAGCAACGCCCGCATCATCATGGACAAGCTTCGCGCTGGCGAGCTCGACTATCACGTGGTTGAGGTCATGGCATGCCCCAGCGGCTGCATTGGCGGCGCTGGCCAGCCCTACCACCACGGCAACATCGAGGTGCTCAAGAAGCGCTGCGAGGCTCTCTATGCCGAGGATGAGGGCAAGCCCATCCGCAAGAGCCACGAGAATCCAGACATCCAGAAGCTCTACAAGGAATTCCTGGGTGAGCCTCTGAGCGAGAAGTCGCATCACCTCTTGCACACTCACTATTTTGACAGAACTATTAAGTAACCCATTGGCTAAAACCTATTTATACTACTATGGCAAAAGAAATAAAACTGGCATGTAATGTCATTGAGCAGGTGGAGGCCATCTGCGACAAGCATGGTAACAAACCAGGCGAGCTCATCAACATCCTGCACGAGGCACAGTCGCTTCATGGCTACCTGCCCGAGGAGATGCAGCGCATCATCGCCCGCAAACTCAATATCCCAGCCTCTAAGGTCTATGGCGTTGTGACTTTCTATTCGTTCTTCACCATGACCCCAAAGGGCAAGCACCCAATTTCGGTGTGCCTCGGTACTGCTTGCTACGTGCGTGGCTCTGAGAAGTTGCTTGAGGAGATTAAGCGCATTCTCAACATCGAGGTAGGTGAGACTACCCCCGACGGCAAGTTCTCACTCGACTGCCTGCGTTGTGTGGGTGCCTGCGGCCTTGCTCCAGTGGTAACCATTGGCGAGAAGGTTTACGGACGCCTCCAACCTAAGGATGTTCAAAAGATTCTCGAAGAGGTGGACAACTAATTTTCCACAACTAATTATAAAAAACGGTCATGCCATCACGGTCATGACCGTTTTTCTATTTTAATTCAGTAAAAACAATCATTAAGTGTAACTGTGTTTTGTTGTTTAGGGATTTATAGTTATCTTTGCGTTGTTTAACCACAATAACTAAAATTATGAAAACATTATTTCGCAAACAAACTAGCGCTTGGTTGCGTATTTTAGCAGTAATAACTGCAATGACTGGGTCACTATTGGCAAGTGCCTACGACTTCAAAGTGGGAGATCTGTGTTACAACAAGTATAATGAGACCACAGTCTATGTCACTTATGAACTGGAAGGGAATTGGGAACCGCGATACACCAACCTTCCTGCCAATCTCACTATTCCTGCTACTGTGACCTACCAGGGTGTCACTTACACAGTGGCTTCTATTGGTGAATATGCATTCCGTTATTGTGAGGGCTTGACTAAAGTTGTTATTTCTAATGGCATTCAGAGCATAAGAGAAGGTGCTTTTATGGATTGTACTGGTTTGACTTCCATAAACATTCCATCTTCAGTAACAAGCATTGGTGAATCAGCATTATGTCGTTGCTCATCGCTCACTTCGGTCACGATACCCAATTCCGTTGCTACGATGGGCAGTCATGTGTTTTACGAGTGCACAGGACTGAAAAATGTGACTCTTCCCAATCAGTTGAAGACCATTACTGCCTATATGTTCTATGGATGCACCAGTCTTGAAAGTTTCAATATGCCTAATTCAGTAACTCATATTCATGGCTCTGCGTTCAGTGGATGTTCTTCACTGAAAAACGTCACTTGGAGCGAGAATCTTGTTGCTGTGTATATGCATGCTTTTGAGGGAAGTGCCATAGAGAGTCTTGTGCTTCCAGCAACATTTACTAATTTTGAAACATCAACTTTGAATGGTGCCTTTCAGGGCTGTGCCAAAACATTGAAGTCCATCGTTGTTGCTGAGGGCAACCCGGTCTTTGATTCTCGTGGCGGATGCAACGCACTCATAAACACTGCAACCAACACTGTGCTCTTGGGGTGCTGCAACACTGTGATTCCATCTACTGTCACGACCATTGGCAATGACGCTTTCTATGATTGTGTGCCTATGACAAGCATTTCGTTCCCATCTTCTGTGAAAAGAATAGAGCAGAACGCATTTAGAGGTTGTACTGGATTGAAGAATGTTGATTTCAATCAAGTAACAAGTTTAGCAAACTATGCCTTCGAAAACTGCGGATTGGAGACACTTACCATTCCAGCTTCTTTAACATCGATTTCCAGCTCTTCATTTTGGGGTTGCCCTGCATCACTTAATGAGATTACTGTTGACTCAGGTAATAGTTATTATAGCTCACCTAATGGCTGCAATGCCATTATCGGAGGTACTACATTGGTGCTTGGTTGCAGGAATACCGTAATTCCTAACACTGTGAAATCAGTAGGAGATTGCGCTTTCTTGGGGTGTTCAGCTCTGACAAACCTGGAACTTCCTGACGCATTGCTAAGTATTGGTAGTCGCGCATTTCAGGGTTGCTCAGGTTTGACATCTCTTGAACTTCCCGAAACATTAACGAGCATAGGCTCTTACGCTTTCTATTCTTGTAGCGGTTTGGAGAGTATTACTATTCCTCCCCTGATAATCAACATTGGCAATTATACTTTTTACAATTGCAGAGCCCTGACAAACATTTCCCTTCCATCGGTCAAGACTATAGGTGAGCAAGCTTTTTATTCATGCTCAGGTCTAAATCGTGTGACAATGGGAAGTGAACTAACATCTATAGGAGTGATGGCTTTTTATTATTGCCAAAGTCTTGAGTCTGTATATTGTTTAGCACCCACTCCACCTACTATTGGGGCATCTTGTTTTGGTAGAAATGCCAACGATAGAAAAATATATGTGCTTGCCGATGCGGTGGAGGCGTATAAAACCAAGTGGAAAGCATACGCCAATGCGATTTTCTCCCTTGCTACAGGTGGCGACGTTGATGGCGACGGCACAGTCACGAGTGGTGATGTCACAACCCTCTACAATTTTATCTTAAATAGTGAAGTAACGTATAATCCTTTATTTGATGTGAATGGCGACGGCACAATCACAGCTACCGATGTGACCATAATTTACAACATTATTTTAGGATTTTGATTAAAGAAATTTCTTATTATCTTGTTATATGTCAGAAAACAAACAACCTAAAACTCCAACAAACCTAAAACCAGCCGAGTCGCAGGCTGCTAGTATTGAACAAAATTATGGTCTGAAAGCACACGACTATGTTCAGGTGCAGTGTTGTTCAGGTAAAGGATGCCGCAAGAACGACAGTGAGCGCATAATCAACCTGTTCAAGGTTATGCTCCATGCTCACGGTGTTGACGACATGGTCGATGTGGTGACATCGGGATGCTTTGGCTTCTGTGCCAAGGGGCCCATCGTGCGCATTCTCCCTGACAATATCACCTACACCCACGTGAAGCTTGAGGATGTGAATGTCATTGTCGAGAAACACATTGTGCGTGGTGAACTCGTTGATGAGTTGAGATATGTTGGTGTCACTGCCCAGCACATTGAGGTGGAGTCGCAGCATTGGAGCTCGTTCAAGCGTCCAGTCTCGCTCGACTCAATGCTCAACAATTACATCTATGAGATTGGTGGCACACCATTCTTGAATGTGCTTTCTTATGCTGTCGATCCAGAGAAATGCCGTGGTTGCACAGCTTGCAAGCGCAATTGTCCTGTTGGTGCCATAAGTGGAAATGTGAAACAGCCACATGTTGTAAATCCCTACAAGTGTACATGTTGTGGCAAGTGCAAGTCTAAATGCAAGTTTGGCGCTATTGATGGCCCCATTGGCGTGCTCGATGAACGAAACTCTATCAATGATGTGCTTGCCGATATTAAGAACACCGACAAATTAGTTATAGCTCAAACCGCTCCAGCTGTGCGTTTTGCTCTTGGTGAGGAGTTTGGGTTTGCTCCGGGAACGGTAGTGACAGGTAAGATGGTAACAGCTCTGCGAAAGTTGGGTTTTGACTATGTGTTTGACACCAACTTCGGTGCCGACTTCACCATTATGGAGGAGAGTGCCGAGCTCATCGACCGCCTGAAGCGCCACATGGCAGGCGACCCCGACGTAAAGTTGCCCATGACAACGTCGTGCTGCCCGGCGTGGGTAAACTTCTTTGAGAACGATTTCCCCGACCTGCGCGACTATCCCTCTACTTGCAAGTCTCCAGCACAGATGTTTGGCACTATTGCCAAGTCGTTCTGGGCCGATAAAATTGGTATTCCACGCGAAAACATTTCTGTAATCTCTATCATGCCGTGTGTGGCTAAAAAATATGAGTGTGCACGCGATGAGTTTATTTACGATGGTATTCCCGATGTAGATTGTAGTATCACAACATTGGAACTTGCCGAGATGATTAAAAATGAAGGGATCGACTTTGAGAATTTGCCCAATGGTCAGTTCGACTCACCTTTGGGTGACGCTACCGGCGCAGGAACAATATTTGGCACCACTGGCGGTGTGACCGAAGCAGTGTTGCGAACGGCCTACGAGAAATTCACTGGCAAAACATTGAAGCAGATTGAGTTTACTCAGGTGCGTGGCATGGATGGTGTTCGCGAGGCAACAATCGACATGGACGGTTTTGAGCTCAAAGTGTGTGTTGTTCACACGCTCAACAATGCCCGCATCGTGATGGACAAACTGCGTGCTGGTGAGCTCGACTATCATCTCGTTGAGGTGATGTCTTGCCCTGGTGGGTGCATTGGCGGTACAGGTCAGCCCTATCACCATGGCGATATCAGTGTACTCGAAGCACGTCAGCGCTCTATGTATGCCACCGATGTCACCAAGATTGTGCGCAAGAGTCACGAGAGCCCTGCCGTGAAACATATTTACGACGAATACTTGGGTGAACCCAATGGCAAGAAGGCGCACAAGCTCCTCCACACTCACTTCCGCGACAAGTCGATTATTTCGTAGTGATTAAAGCCCCCTCGATGCTATGGCGCGTGAGAAGGTTTTCCAATTCAAGCAGTTCTCGGTATTGAACGACAAGACAGCCATGAAAGTGGGTACCGATGGTGTGCTCATTGGTGCTTGGTGCGACGTGATGGGAGCCAAAAGGGTGCTGGATGTGGGCACTGGATGTGGACTCATCGCTCTGATGGTTGCTCAGCGTGCAAGTGACGCCGCCGTTCATGCCATCGATATTGATGGTGATAGCATCAGCGAGGCACGATATAACTTCGAGAATTCTCCTTGGAGCAATAGGCTATCGGCCGAATTAATAGACTTTAATGACTTTCAAACAAGCTTCCCCTTTGATTTGATAGTATCTAACCCGCCTTTTTTTGACAATGGTGTTTTGCCGCCAAGTAAAGGACGGAACATGGCTCGGCATAATTCCACACTGACTTTCGAGAAACTCATTGCCTGCAGTAGCCGTCTCTTGACTCACAACGGAATCCTTTCTCTCATTGCTCCTGCCAACGCGGTGCCATCTATCAGGTCGATAATGGTTGCCAACGGCTTGTGGCTAAAGCGGGTTACAAGCGTGATACCTGTTGTTGGCGAAGCTCCTAAGAGGGTAATGCTTGAAATGTCTAAAGCCGAGTGTGGTACTGTAGAAGACTCTATCACAATTCATGATGTGGATCATCATTACACCGAGCAGTATCAACTGCTCACGAAGCATTTCTACTTGAAGATGTAGTTGAATTTGTCATGGAAAAATATTTTGTCACTTTTTTATTGCTGAATAGTTGCTTTTTTAATAAAATGGCTTTAACTTTGTGCAATTGTTAACAATTAACCATTTATACTTATTAAAATGAAAAAAATACTTTTTATTTCTGCAATCTTTTTTGCTGTTTTAATGACATCGTGCTTCAAGGGAGGCGACTACAAGTCCTATGTGCCTGCCGATAGCAAACTTGTGGCTAAGATTGATTTCAAGGAGTTCATAAAGCAGACCAATGTGGACCAGGAGAAATTGTTCAAGGACATCAAAGAACGCTATGGCGACGATGTGGGTGACATTAAGAACTCGGGTATTGACATGACCACTCCTTTCTATATCTTTGCCCGCAAGAATGGCTCAGATATTCTTTTTGGTGCTGTGGCTAAGGTAGAGGTGCGTGGCAAGGTCGAGGAATTCCTTTCTAAGAAGGGTAAAGCGAGCCTGACACAAGAGAAGGATTATTCTTTTGAAGTCAAAGGCGATAATGCTATAGCAGTCAATGAGGACGTTTTAGTAGTTTTAGGGTCTACTTCTTCCGACAATGAAGCAATGAAGACTAACCTGAGCAAAGTTATGAAGAAAGAGATTGAAGGCGATGTCAGTGACAATATCATCTTTAAAAATGCCGATGGAAACGGCTCTTTCGCAAGTCTATATGCCGATATGTCTCTCTTCTCTGAAGTTATGGAGAAGGAGGTTGCGAAATCTCAAGCTGCCAACTTGGATGCTCTCAAGAAAATGGAGATTGGTATCGACGCTACTTGCAAAGATGGGGTTTGTGATTTCAAGGCTGCTTTCAAATCTAACGACAAAGACCTGCAGGATAAGATGGATAAGTCATTGAAGGCCTTCGGCAAAATCTCTGAAAAGGCAACAGCGGCTTTCTCGCAAGACGATATGTTTGGTTTGGCTCTCAATGCAAGTGGTGAAAAAATCATGGAAGTTCTCAACGAGTCATTGAGCAATATGCCACAAGACGCTGCTCAATACAAGGAGATTTTACAGATGGTTTCGGGATTTGTGAAGAAAATAAAGGGAAATGTCACTTTCTCAATGAAGAGTATGGAACAATTTGCCCTTATGGCCGAAGGACAGAACATGACCGACGAGGTGGTGCAATTGTTCAAGCAGAATGGTGGGCCTGCTCCAAAGCTCACGGGAAATATCTATTCTATTCAAGATGAAATGTACTTTGGACAAACTGGCAGCATCTTCTGTTTCACCAACAATAAGAGCATTGCCGAGAATCCAAACTCTTCGGGTGGCTCAGCGCCAGCACCTCTGATTTCACTCATGAAAGACCGTCGTCAGGTTTACTTTGCCAATGTTGGCAAGATGATTGACTTAGTCAAGTTACAAGAAAATAACAAAGACATAGATGCTTTCAAGGAAATTACCGATAAGATAAAATATGTGACTATCAGTCTATAGTCTTGATATTTCATTTGTTTGACAGCTGCGATGCCTTTTCCTTTCAGCAAAGAAGGCATCGCAGTATTTTTTGTTGTTATTCAATCTTCCTGTCATCCAATTATTCATACAATTTTCAAAATTTGGTGGAAATATTAGGTCTTTACTTAACATTTTATTTAAAAAAGGGCGAAAAGCTTGCTTTTATCATGTTAATTTGCGAAATTTGCGCTATAATGATAATATTTTACTATTATGGCAGCAAATCAATTTGACAATCAGGCAATGTTGAAAGTGGGAACGTTGCTCAGAGGTATTTATCGCATCGACGGCTATTTAGCCAGTGGTGGATTTGGAAACACCTATTTGGCAACCAATCTTAAATTCAAAGAAAAAGTTGCCATCAAGGAGTTCTTTATGAGAGGTGTCTCACAGAGAAACAGCGATTACACAACGGTCAGTGTAAGCAACTCCGAGAATGTGGAGATGTTCAACAAGCAACTCAGCACTTTCAACAGGGAAGCTCTTAGGTTGAGAAAGCTGGGGAGCATGAACACTTCACACATTGTCAAGGTCTACGACATCTTCGAAGAGAACAACACTGCCTATTATGTCATGCAATACATCAATGGACAGTCGCTTGGAGATATCCTGAAGAAGAAAAGCCGTCCTATTGACCAGGGATGGCTAATGGACAAGCTGCTGCCACAACTGCTCGACGCTCTCGACGTGGTTCACAAGAATAACATGTGGCATCTCGATATCAAGCCAAGCAACATCATGTATGATGTCAAGGGAAATGTCACCCTCATCGATTTTGGTTCGAGCAAGCAGATCGACCCAAGTACGGGTGACCCCGTCACGCTATCAAGCACTCTGTCTTTTACCATGACCTACGCCCCCCTGGAACTGCAGCAGTATGAATACAAGAAAATAGGACCATGGTCCGACTTCTATTCCTTGGGTGCCACTCTTTACAATCTGGCAACTAAACAAAAACCACCCACGGCTTCCGACCTCTTATACGAAGGGGTTAATGCTTTCAAATTTGGGCCTGTGTCACGCGATGACTTCAAGAAGTTGGTGATGTGGCTGATGAACAATAAAATAGAGAACCGCCCGCAGAGTGTCGCCGATATTTACAATTTCCTCCAGAAGGGCAAGAACGCTCCCGCACCAGTGCAGCCACCAGCTCAACCCGTGCCGGCGGTGCCTGTGCAGCCCGAGAACACCGTTATAGCTGGCGGCAACTTTGTACCGGTTGATTCTGGGCAGGAAGAGACCGTTTTGAGTGTGGGCGGCGGTTTTGCCAATAATGTTGCTCCCGCAGTACCAAACATGCCACAAGGCAAATGGCAGCCGCCCATGAGCAATAATATTATGGCACCATCTAACAACAAAAAGAGCAAGACCGGATGGATTATAGCGGCTGCGGCTGCAGTGGCTGCTATTGTCGTTGGAGTTATTCTTTTCTTTGTCCTCAGAGGTGCTGGAGGTGATTCCTACAAAGCCTATGTTCCAGCCGATTGTAAGGTAGTAGGGAAATTTGACTTCAAGGCTTTCATACAACAGTCGGGAGTGAATCAGGAAAAGCTCTTTAACGACATCAAGGAGTGTTATGGCGATGGAGTGGGAGACCTCAAAAACTGTGGACTTGATTTGGCATCGCCGTTCTATATGTTTGCGCGTAAAAATGGTGATGATGTTGTAGTTGGTGTTGTCGGGAAAGTTGAGAACCGTGAGAAAGCCGAGCAGTTCATCTCCAAGCGTTCCGACATCCAATTGAAAAAAGAAACGCCCTATTCCTATGCTACCAAGTCAGATTATGGTGTTGGAATCAACGACGACGCTTTTGTCGTTGTCGCAACAACAACCAATTCTGCTGACGCTATCACCAGTGACTTGGACAGGATTATGAACAAGGAAATAGAGGGCAATCTTTCCGACAACAAGATTTTTGTCAAAGCCGATGACAGCAAGTCTTTCATAAGTCTCTATGCCGACTTCTCGATACTGCCTGATGAGGCTTTTGAAGGTGTTAAAGGTAAGTTGGATTTGACATCCAATATCGATCTTGCCAATGTGTTCAAGCAGGTCCTCCTGGGATTAGATGGCTCATTTAAAGGTGGAGTCTTTGATATTAATCTCAAGGTTAGTTCTGAGAATAGTGTTGTGCAGGAAAAGATTGACGAATATCTTGGCGCGTTTGGCACAATCACAAGCAGTGATCAGGGGATGTCAATGTCCAAAGAGGATTTTATGGGCATTGTGGCCAATGCCAACGGTGAGAAGCTGTCTAAGGTCCTCAATGAGATATTATCTCAAACCCTTGCCCATGAATTTAAAAGCCGGCAAAACAAGGAAATATTTGATAATATAATGGAATATGTCAGCAAGCTCAATGGCAACATGACTTTTGCCATGAAAGACGAGAACAATATGATTTTTACTGCTGAGGGAGAAAACATCGCCGATGGGATAGCCAGCTATATAAGAAGCCTGGGGGCACCTGTGTCTTCGGATAGTTTCGGATACTCGTTGGTAAATGAAGTGTGGTTTGGATATGATGCCAGTCAGTTCTACATAGTCACAAATCAGCAATATCTCACCACTCCAAGCAAGGCCATGGGAGCTTCGACCAGTACTTCTCTCAAGGATGTGATGTATGGTAGAAAGCTTGTTTGTTACTTCAATTTAAATAAGGTTTTAGAAGATGCTTTCGACAACGATGATAAAGACCGCAAAGCATTAGAAGAAGTGTTCGGGAAAGTCGAATATCTAACCTTAAGCATCTAACGAAACTGAGCCATCTATTTCACATGCTGTAGAACAACTCGTTCACAGCGATGTTATACTTTGCCATCGATGTTGATTTCTTGATGGCTTTCAGCGCCTTGTGTGGAGCGTTAGGCAAGAACACTTCCCACAACGATTTCATCTTGAGCAACAACTGGTGCTCGCCGCCGTTTAGCTGTTCGCTGTAGGCATCGCGCAGGCGGTTGTGAAGTTCGCAATAATTGTCGGCTGTGCCTTTCTCGGGGCATAGCATGGCGGGGTCTTCTATGAGACCGCGACCAATCATCAAGCCCGAGATATCGGGAAATATCTTCACAATGCGGTCTATCTCTTCCAGACTCTTCAGCTCGCCGTTATAAACAACAGGGAACGGGCAGCAATCAAGCAGTGACGAGAATTCGTCGAGGTTGAGGACTCCCTTATACTGCTGGCGGCCAGTTCTTGGGTGTACAACAACTTGACTGGGCTTGAGAATATCGAATAAAGGAATTATTTCACGCCAGTGGTATGACTCGTCCCAGCCCAGCCGCATCTTAACACTGTAGCTCACACCGTCCACCTCGGCGAGTGCCTTGAAGAGTTTCTCCACCTCGTCGGGATACTGGAGCAATCCCGCCCCCTTGTGGTGCAAGGCAATGGGAGGGAACGGACATCCCAGGTTGATGTCGATGTTGCGGTGACCCATCTCGGTCAATTTCTCAACCATGCGCAGGGCATCCTTCGGCCTGCAGCCAAGAATCTGAGGCGTGAACACTGACACCTTGTTGTTCTCGGGGAGAGCGTCGGCGATGTCGCGCTTGCGGATGTCGTTATGTTCCACACGCATGAAAGGGCCGTAATAGCCATCAGGACCGCCGAATATCTCATTATGGGCGTTGCGCCAGTGGCAATCGGTGATGCCTTGAACCGGAGCGCACAATATTTTCTTGTCGTTAATCATAAGTTGCGTTAGTTATTGAGCGACAAAGTTAATATTTTTTCTCCAATCATTTATAAATCATTGGGTTGATTTATCGATTTGTTCTCATCTTCTTTCGACTTGGGGAGTGCCAAGTTGAGAATGATGCCAACTATGGCGGCAAGACCTATACCCGACAAGCTAAATGTGCCTGCTGTCAACTCGGCACCTCCCACTCCTGTGGTGAGCATGATGCTGGCGATGATGATGTTGCGGGTCTTGGAGAAGTCTACCTTGTTGCGCACCAAGTTCTGAATTCCCACTGTGGCAATAGTCCCAAATAGCATCAGCATGATGCCGCCAAGCACGGCCTGCGGTATGCTCTGCAAGAACGCGTTGAGCTTGCCGAACACCGAAAACGCTATCGCGGCAACAGCGGTGATGCGAATCACGGCGGGAGAGGTGATTTTGGTGATTTGCATGGCACCGGTCACCTCGCTGTAGGTGGTCACGGGAGGGCCGCCCATGAAAGCTGCCGCCAGGCAGGCGAGTCCGTCGCCAAGCATTGTGCGGTGAAGACCCGGGTCTTTCACAAAGTCTTTACCAGCTACATTGCTCACCACATAGACGTCACCCACATGCTCAATAAGCGTTGCGAGGGCAATGGGCATCAGGCATACAAACGGCTGCCAGTCAAAGGACGGCAATATGGGGTGTGCGATGTTTTCGGGGAGGGCAAACCATGGAGCCTCGACAATGCCCTTGAAATCAATTAGTCCCATCGCCATGGCTACTATATATCCCACTGCGATGCCACCCACTACAGGTATCAACCTGAACATGCCTCGAGCATAGGTGAGGATTGTTATCGACACTACAAGTGAGATTATAGCAAGAACCCAGTTGCTCTTCGACATGTCGACGGCTGTTCCCGAGAGCGACAGGCCAATCAAAATGATGACAGGACCCACCACTACGGGAGGGAACAGGCGGCTCAGGAAGTCGGTGCCGCGCCACTTGATTAGCGCCGAGGCAATGAAATAGACCAGTGCCACACCGGCAAATCCCGACAGGGTGCCTTCAAGGCCCCATTGCTTCGAGGCGAGTAGGATAGGGGCTATAAAAGCAAAACTTGACCCGAGAAAGATGGGTACTTTTCCTCGGGTCACAAGATGAAAAATAAGGGTGCCGATTCCTGCCGAAAATAGGGCAGTGGCAGGATCAAGCCCCACAAGTAGAGGCATCAAAACCGTGGCACCAAATGCCACAAAAAGGAATTGTACGCCAACGACAGTCTTGCGTACTGGAGATAATTTTTTGTTGTCCATCTTAGATTTATGCTAAAGTTTGACAAAAATACTCCCTTTTATCAAAATTCCCCAAGAAAAACAACGAAAGTTATTCACAATCCATTAGCTCACGTTACTGATGCTTGTATTTTAGACAGAAGAACTTGTTCAATGCATAATGCACAATTGGGCTGCGCCGGAATTTTGAAACATGGAATCAGTGGAATCAGTGGAATCAGTTTTGTCAAACAACGAGAACAACTTGATAACAAACAAAACAACTTTCTGGTTTTCATGGTGGTGATAAATAATTAAGGTACGTGGGTGCGCAAAGGTAGTGGATGGCGTGGTGGCGAGACAACATTAAAAAAACACCGCAAGAGTTCTTTTTCTTGCGGTGTTTTTATATTGTGGTATTGTCTTCAATAGGTCGTCTCTTTGATGAATCTACTCTTGTGGAACATACACAGGACGAACATTACAACCGTTTTGTCGGGCGTAGTAATAGAGTCCTAAAGTTGTGTCATGAAGAGCATTGCCACGGAAATACAATACTATAGCTCTACTTGGCCAATTATCGCTAGAATAAGAGCGACACCAATAGTTTGCTTCAGTTCCTAATCCATGTAACCCATTATAAATCCAACCAGTAGCAGGGAAGAAAATAGCTCTGTTATTTATATCGCTTTTGAAAAGATAACCGCTCATGCCGTTTATTGTTGTCCATTCTTTTGTGAAGTTGTTAAGTAGTTCAGAAAGATGAATTACCGTTGGCATGCGCCACTCTGGCCCCAAATTTACGTAGGCGGCATCATCTTCCAGTTCGAGTTCGGTTCTTCCATCCACTGTGCCATAATCACTATTTTGGTTGTACTTCGTAATATTATGGTCGTCACCACCATAGTACCACTTATAGTTAGATGCTTTAAAGTATGATTTGGTAGTGGTTTCCCCCCAAGCGAAAAAGTCTCCACCTTCTGCCGGGCTATTGGCTCCCACATTACAGCATGCCCACTTTGTTCCCGATGGAAGGCCAAGGTCAATCGCATGCGGATGGTTTCCATCGGGGCAGAACTCGTTGGAGAAATAAAGATTTGAACCATCCCAATTGGCTTCCATATAATAGGCATTGCCACGCACTAATGTTTTGGCTGAGCTCAAAGCGTCGACAGTGGTGACAGCTGCGCCATTGACAACGGCTTTTAGCTTCGCATTGATGATTGTGGCTTCGGATGTGCCACCGATTTTATTATCGGCAGGAATATACCATGACACTATCATGCCCGTGGAGCCAGCAGGTATGGTGATTTCTCTGCTCTCAGCATCAGTCTGGCTATCTTGACCTGCCGAAATATAATTTCCAGTGAGCGAGATTTTGTCGCTGTACTTATACCATGGAGTCATCACGTCATATCCTCCGTGCTTGAACGTGATACTTGACTCAGTGCTGTTGTTCACATAGAGGACCTCGTAGGCACACAAGTGACGGAACTTGGCTTGGGTGTTGCCCTTCTTTGCTGTGAACCACATTGGCAGCAACGGTGCGTCGCTGCTGTCAACACCCATTCGTTTCAGGTCACATGAGGCAATAACATCGGTGCCATCGATATAGGATTCTACCCCTGTCACACCTATAATGTCGTAATCACGATCAGTTTTGACCGACTTGGGCAGCGTAACCTCGAATGAGCAGGTCTTGCCGTCGCTGCTTATATCAGAAACGGTGGATGGACTCTCGGCTTGATACACCTTGCCGTCTTGACGGACAAAAAGCTGTATCTTGTCGCCGTCTTTCCACTGGGCATTTAGAATGAACCCTTCACCATCTGGCACGCCATTAATTATGCTGCCAGGCCGTGTGGATGACAAGTCATCGGCTGGTATTGTGGCAGTAAACACAGCTTGGCGCTTGGCAATATCATCTTCACATGATGTAAATAGCGCTACGGCAATTAATAAGAATAATAAGGCAAAGTTTTTCATAATGGTGTTGATTGCATATGTATTGAAAGTTTTTACTCTTGTCCAACATACACAGGACGAACGTTCGCTCCATAATAACGGGGTAAATATGCTGCATAGGCGCCCGTATTACCATACTTGATGCATAAGATATAAGCTAAGTGAGGCCAAGTGCCGTAGTCATAATGGTGTGACCAATAGTTGCCCACTGCGTCTAATCCCAATCCATCAGGACGCCAACCAGCGAGTGGAAAGAAAATAGCGCTATCGTTTGTTTTGCTTTTGAAAAGACAACCACCCATTCCATTCACCTTAGCCCACTCACTAGTGCAATTGTTCAATAGCTCAAATAGCTGACTCAGTGATGGCATATGCCACTCTGCCCCCCAATGTACGAAGGCGGCATCATCTTCAAGCTCAAGTTCGGTTCTGCCATCTACCGTACCATAATTACTGTTACAGCAGTATTTTGTTATATTATGACTGTCTCCACCGATGAACCACTTATAGTTATTTGTTCTAAATATCGACTTGGGTGTAGTTTCGCCCCAAGCGAAATGGGCACCACATACTGCCGGGCTATTGGCACCAATATTACAGCATGCCCACTTAGTAGCTGACGGCAAGCCTAGGTCAATCATGTGAGGATGGTTTCCATCAGGACAATAGTCATTAGAGAAACACAGATTTGAGCCGTCCCAGGTGACTTGCATGTAATAGGCATTGCCACGCGAGAAGGTTTTATATGCTTTCAACGCATCAATAGTGGTGACAGTGTTGCCATTTACAACAGCCTTGAGCCTGGCATTATCGATTGCAGCACCGATTGACTCATCTGTTATATCATTTGCGGGTATATACCATGAAACTATCGTGCCAGTTTCCCAAGCATCTATCGTGATTTCATTGCTCTCGGCATCGTTTTGCCCTGCTTCATATCCTGAAAAAACATCATTAGTGAGCGCTACTTTGTCACTATACTTGTACCAGGGAGTCATCACGTCATATCCTCCGTGCTTGAACGTGATACTTGACTCAGTGCTGTTGTTCACATAGAGGACCTCGTAGGCACACAAGTGACGGAACTTGGCTTGGGTGTTGCCCTTCTTTGCTGTGAACCACATTGGCAGCAACGGTGCGTCGCTGCTGTCAACACCCATTCGTTTCAGGTCACATGAGGCAATAACATCGGTGCCATCGATATAGGATTCTACCCCTGTCACACCTATAATGTCGTAATCACGATCAGTTTTGACCGACTTGGGCAGCGTAACCTCGAATGAGCAGGTCTTGCCGTCGCTGCTTATATCAGAAACGGTGGATGGACTCTCGGCTTGATACACCTTGCCGTCTTGACGGACAAAAAGCTGTATCTTGTCGCCGTCTTTCCACTGGGCATTTAGAATGAACCCTTCACCATCTGGCACGCCATTAATTATGCTGCCAGGCCGTGTGGATGACAAGTCATCGGCTGGCATTGAGGCGGTGAAAACAGTTTGACGTTTACTGAAATCATCTTCACATGATGTGAACAAAGCCACAGCAAAAAAACATAATAATAATTGGGCAAAGTTTTTCATGGCAATGACAATAATTAATTTTTTTATTTAAAGTACAAATATATAAATATTTCTTTAGATTTGCCCTCCCCATTTGTTAAATTATATTAAATGGATGATTATATCAACGTTCCTTGACTAACGTTTGATTTGCTTTTCAAAAAGGCGTTGTGGCGCATCTTCGAAGCGCATATATAAAGCACTGTCTATCACCAAGCTGCGAACCTCTATGAGGTTCTTTCATGGTGTTAATCACATTTCGGCTCTCCGAGCCTTTTGACCTCTTGCGAAGTCATCGTCCACGCTTTGACAACACCTTCGAGCTCATTCACACATTCATTTCAAATCATCAGTGTCTGGGGAAAGTGTAGATAGCTGCTCTCATAAGATAAGGGAGCTGTCACGAAGTGCCTGAGGAGTATGAAAATAGTTTGATAAACAACACCTTGACTCTGTTATACTCCCCCTTGCCCGCTTTGCGGATAAGTCACGCCTTGTCCCTACAGAGGGGGAGCTGACAAATGCAATGGTTGCAAAAAACCAAGCTCGCGAATTATAAAAAGGCGTTATAAACTAATTGCCATCAAATTATAAGGTTTGTTGTGTTTTTTACCGGACACCAATAGTTGTTAATGGGTTGTAGAAATTGTTTGATTGTGACATGGAGAAGGAAAGGTGACAACTTATCACAAATGGCGTGTAAATAGCGTTACTTTGTTTAACAAAAGTTGATTTGTTATAAAAAAACTCTAAAAATATTTTGCAAAGCTACCATTTTTGAGTATTTTTGCATTTTGAAACTTATTATTAGATTTATTAGATTTTATCTCTTTTCTCTTCATGTCAGGCCAAGGTAAAATATATGGACTCATTGGGAAGTCGCTAACTCACTCTTTCTCAATGGATTTCTTTAATCAGAAATTTATTGCCGAAGAAATTGACGCTTTGTACATTAATTTTGAAATTGATGACATCGAGTCGGTGATGGCAATTTTCAGTGAATATCCCAACATTGCCGGCCTCAATGTCACTGCTCCCTACAAGGAAGAAATAATCTCGTTGTTAGACGATCTCGACGAGTCGGCTTTAGGCGTAGGCGCTGTGAATGTAATCAAGATTGTCAGGAATGTCAATGACTCAAAAATGACACTGGTGGGCTATAATTCCGACATGACAGCCTTCAAGAATTCAATTCAACCACTCATTAATGATGATATGACCAAGGCTCTTGTCTTGGGTACAGGTGGTGCAAGCAAGGCCGTGAAAAGGGCTCTCGAACTGCTCGGTATCGATGTTAGCTTCGTGTCAAGAAAGAAATCGGCTTCTACATTTACCTATGAGGAACTCACCAAGCAAATGATTCATGAGCACAAAATCATTGTCAACACCACTCCAATGGGAACTTACCCCGACGTTGATCAGTGCCCCAATATTCCTTATCGTTTCATCACACCAGCCCATCTGTGCTATGATTTGGTATATAACCCAAGCGAGACATTGTTCATAAAAAATGCATCTCAACAGGGGGCTATGACCAAGAATGGCCTTGAAATGCTGCTGTTGCAAGCTTTCGAGTCTTACAAGATCTGGACCGAATAACTCCTCCTATAAGCTATTAGCTTGACCTGCCTTCCATGAACGACTCAAGCCTATTGTCTCGTTTTCCTGTACTGCGATTGCTCGTTCCTCTAATCGCAGGAATAATACTTTTCAATTGTTGTAACAGTTATTGGGTGCCATTGTTGATGGCGAGTGTCGCTGTTGTACTGATGCTGGTGCTGAGGTTTGTTGCAAGACCTCCATCGGCTGCACTCTCGTTGCGTAAATACCACATTCTGCCGCTTTCTTTTGCCATGGCAACGGTGGGGTGGGTGGCTGCCTGGATGGCGGCACCCTCATCACTCAATCTTGAGAAAGTTAATGGCTCGACGACGTTGGCGAGAATCGAAACCATCGAGTTTAATGAGAAAAGCATGGCAATGCAGGTAAAGCTTCTCAACAATGTTGATGCTAAGTCCCGAAACACCTTTTTCGACACCCACATTCTCCTGTCGACTCGTGGATGTGATTACAACTTGAGGGCGGGCGACATGATAACTTTATCTCTCGATTTAGAGGAAATCGACAACTTGGGCAACCCCGATGAGATGGATTTTGCAGGCTATCTATTCAGGAAGGGACTACGGTACAGGCAGCATTGCGACGTCAAGGACATAGAGCTATTTGGCTCTTCGCCAACTCTCATGACGTGGGCTTTTAACCTCCGACAGCAGCTGCAGCACAAAATAATGGGGACCTCGATGTCGCCTTCCACGCAGAGCATCATCATCGCCATGCTTCTCGGGAACAGCGATTTCATTAGCCACGACATGCGCGACCTCTATTCTCAGGCCGGTGTGGCTCATGTGTTGGCGCTCAGTGGCCTGCATGTGGCTATCATAACCTTCATGATTTGGTTCCTGCTATTCCCGCTCGATTATCTCAGAGCGCGAAAGCTGAGGTTGGTTGTCACTCTTATCATCCTCATCGCCTATGATGTGTTCACGGGTCTCTCGCCTTCGGTGGTGAGGGCGACGGTGATGCTTGCTTTTGTGTTCATGTCAGTGATTTTCTATCGCAAGTCTACGTCGCTCAATTCACTCTTTGCCGCGGCTCTTGTCATTCTCATCTTCTCACCGTCGTCATTGTACGGTGCTGGTTTCCAGCTGAGCTTCATCACGGTAGCGGCTCTGATAATCTTTTACAAGAGCTACAATGTCAAGTATCCTGACAACAAACTGCTGCGATACCTCTACACAACCCTGCTCACATCGCTTGTGGCAATGGTTTCGACAATAATTCTCACAGCCTATTATTTCAATACGCTATCATTCGCCTCGGCGATTTCCAATCTTGCGATAATGCCCTTGTTACCTGTGTTTATGTCGTTGGGTGCTGTGGCTATCTTGTTTGTGGCAATGGGGACCGACGTGATTGTTCTCGACAGGATTTTAGATTTTTTGTCATCATTGATGAACAGTGCCATTAGCTGGTTTGCCGCCTCGCCTCTGTCGAGCGACAATGTCTATGTCACGTGGGTTGCTGTCTTGGTGTACTATGCAGCGCTTATAGCGTTAGCTCTGTGGTTTTATAAGAAAAAGGCTGCTTTCCTTATCACTGCGGGACTGTTTCTTGTGGTGGGATTATCTCACGCTCTCTATGTTGACATGACCACTGCGCGCAAGGGACTGGTGATTTTCAATTCCTACAACTCCACGCCCATTTTCTACTTCTGCAACAACAAGGCTCTGCTTTGGGTGCCCGATGTGGAAAGCGATTTCGACATGCAGGCTTTCAGGCGTCGGCACAGGGCTTTCCTGGCGCACTATCGCATCGACAGCATTGTTCTGGTCGACTCCACGGCGCGGCAGTTGCCAGGAGCTCTTGTCAAACCGCCATGCGCACACATGCAAGGCTTGGGAATGATAACAGCAGGAAGAGGACGATGGAAGCATTACACCCGTCCCGACAGCTCTGGCACACGGTTTGACGTTGCCATTATCACCAAGGGGTTCCATTCCGACCTGCAGACTCTGAAGTCGCTCATCGATTGCGACAAGATTATTCTCTCAGGCGGCATATATCGCGACGACCTCATCAATCTTAACAAAGAATGTGAACAACGCAAAATCCCGTTCTACAACATCAAGAAAAAAGGAGCGTTTATCAAAATGGATAAATGATGAATATAAGTGTATGGCAGAAATGACAGAAAGCAAGACTCTTTGTTTAAAAACGTTTATTTATTACAGTAACAAAGAATATACCAGATATTAGTCACCAAAAATTAAAGAATCTGGCCATTTTGACTTGTATAATGCCACACATTCTTTTGGAACATGTACTGCAACATTGCTCGGGAAAAAATCTTTAAAGATTGATGGATCTTTAATTGCACAATAGATTGATGCTAATTTATTGCAACCAGAGAATGCCCCTTCTCCAATCTCAGTCACCGAGTTTGGTATTCTCACTGATGTCAAACTATTGCAAAACCAGAAAGCGTTCTTGCCAAGTGATGTCACCGAGCTAGGAATGATAAGCGATGATAAATGACTGCAACTAGCAAAGGCAAAATCGGGAATTGTTATTACTGAGCTTGGTATGTTAACCGAAATCAGGCTAGAGCACCCACTGAAGACTCCTTCCCCAATCTCAGTCACTGTGTTTGGAATGTTCAATGAGGTCAATCCTCTACAACCATAGAATACCTCTTTGCCAATCTTTTTTACTGAGTTACCTAAATTAACCGATTTCAAGCCTCTGCAATCACTGAAAGCAAAGTCGCCAATTTCAGTTACTGAGTTACCAATAGTCATCGAGTTTAAGCCATGGCAACCAGAGAAGGTATATTTGCCAATTTTTGTTACCGAGTTTGGAATGTTCACCGATATCAAGCTATAGCAATCCATGAAAGCTTCGTCGCTAATTTCTGTGACTGAGTTTGGAATGTTCAACGATGTCAATCCACTGCAACTCTTGAAGGTGCACCATTCGATTTTAGTTACCGAATTTGGTACCTTTATTGAAGTCAATCCACTGCAACTTTCGAAGGCTCCATAACCAATCTTAGTTATCGAATCTGGTATTGTCACCGATGTCAATCCACTGCAACCTTTGAAAGCCTCACTATCAATCTTTGTGACTGAGTTTGGAATGTTTACTGAGGTCATGCTACTGCACCCTTCAAAGGCAGAACAGCCAATTTCTATAACAGAATTGGGGATTGTCACAGATGTTAAGCCTTCACAACCGCTGAAGGCATAATCGCCTATCTCCGTTACTGATTTTGGAATGTTTACTGAGGTCAAGCTATAACAGTCATAAAAAGCATACTTATTAATTCTTGTAACAGAGTTGGGAATCACAAGATTTGTGATTTTATTGCCATTAAGATAGAGATTGTGGGCATAATACAATGGGTTAGAATCACGATAATAAAAATCAATATTGCACCAAGCGGCAATGTCACTAATGTTGACTGAGGTCAAACCTGTGCACCCTTCAAAGGCAGAACGTCCAATTTCTATAACAGAATTGGGGATTGTCACAGATGTTAAGCCTTCACAACCGCTGAAGGCATAATCGCCTATCGAAGTCACAGAGTATGTGGAGCCATTGTAAGTTACACTTGCAGGGATTATTAAATCTCCACTAAGATTTGAATACACATATTCAGAATCATAATAACTATCTGTTTCTTCTGTTTCTTCTGTTTCTTCTGTTTCTTCTGTTTCTTCGCACGTTACCGTCACACTCGTATAACCATAATTATAGTTATAGTAAAGACCATCGATCATGAAGTCATAGGCATTCGCCAGTTGTGGGGGAATTATTGCGATTAAAGTGAGCAAAAAAGATTGAAAGAGTTTTGTTTGTTTCATGATTAATATATGATACTAATAATTTCTATTTTATAGAGGTCGGTGGTTTGACCTATGTGTGGCACAATTAGTTAAGAACTTATTTCACTCGGCCTGATGCGTAGTAGTGCTTGACGTAGTAGTTGGCATTAAGGTCGTCGATGACCACTCCTCGTGAGGAGGATGCGTGGGCAAACTTATTGTCTTTGAGATAGATTCCTACATGTGATATTCTTGAGCCGCTGCCATCGTGAAAGAACACAAGGTCACCTTCACGAAGCTGCGACTTGTCGATGGGCACGCAGTTGTTGGTATACATCAGGCTGCCACGCCGTTCTAATGCTTTTTTATAGACAGTAAGGTATATCTCCATGACAAATCCTGAGCAGTCGGTGCCCACTTGCTTGGTGTGCCCGCCTCCGGCATAGGGCGTGCCAAGCCAGCTCTTGATTTCGGAATAAAGCTCTTGGTTGTCGTTGCGTGTGAGTGGCAAGTCAAGTTTCTTCCACTGGTCGTTGTTGGCGGGAATAGAGCTGATATTGTTGTCCTTGGCATCATTGTCGTGGTCATCGTTGGGGTAGTTGTCGTTAGGATTGACTCTTGCCCAACCGCTGTTGTGGTTGCCATTGTTTCGACTCACAGCACCTGGAGTCCTTTGTCTCGATGGCATGCCACTGCCGTCAACCTCGCTCTGTCTCATGGAGACACACGACACGTGGGCGATGCACAACACTGTGAGCATAGCTATCATAACGCTTTTATGGCACTTGCAGAATAGGTTCATGGTATATGGTGGTGGTGAGACTGTGAATAATAAAAAAGCAGTGTGTCAAAAAAGGGAGAAAAAATGTATTTCTAATTTTGACACACCACTGTTGTTAATCAAGTTTTTTACACCCTCATGGTGTGATTACTTATCTTCTTTCTTTTCTTCCTCTTTCTTCTCGGTTGCTTCTTCCTCCTTGGGAAGGAAGTCGGTCATACCGCTGTTTACCAATAGGTTGTACCAGTTGATGAGCTTCTTGATGTCGGTGTTGTAAACACGGTCAACATCATAGTCGGGAACGATGCCTTTGAAGAACTCTTGAAGCGCCGAAGCCTCTTTATAGTCGGCGACATTGAGTGGCTTGCTATCATATTTTGTCTTGATGGCCTCCAAAATCTCGCTCAGTGGCTTGTCGCCGCTCTCGGTATACATCGAGATGTCGCCAAGCGAGATCACCTTGTCGCGAGAATGTGCGGTGCTGCGCTTCTTGTCGGTGATATTTTCTACTATTATTACGTTTTTTCCGTAAGTTACGAGCTTATAAAGGCCTGGTCGGCCCGAAATAGCCAAAATTTCTTTCAACATAATTGTTTGTGTGTTATAAATTTGTGTTTTACGCTAATAATTCAATAATCTTGTTGTGTGCAGAGTCGAGGCCATCGACGTTCTTGCCGCCAGCCTGTGCGAAACCAGGCTGACCACCACCGCCACCCTGGATGAGCTTGGCCGCCTCGCGTATGATCTGTCCTGCATTCTTGCCCTCCTTCACGATGTCGTCGCTCAGTGCGATGGTGAGCATGGGTTTCTCGTTGTAGTGGGTTGCTGCGATAAATGCCACATGTGGCTGCTTGTCGCTCTTGATGGACAGCGCCAGGCTCTTGACGATATCGTTGTCAAACTCTCCTTGCAACCTGAGAATAGTGATGCCATCAACCGTGGTCGAAGAGGTGTAGAGTCTCTCCTTGAGCATCCTGACGCGGTCTTTGATGAACTCATCGACTTGCTTGTGCAGATTGGCGTTCTCGCTGATCGACTTGTTGATTGCAGCTGTCAAGTCGGGGGCATTGTTGAAAAGCTTCTTTATTCCCTCGAGGGTGTCTTCTATGTTGTCGATAGCTGTCTCAACGTTGGCAGCGGTAATAGCCTCGATGCGACGGATGCCGGCAGCGATGGAGCTCTCGTTCACAATCTTTATCATGCCAATGTTGCCCGAGTTGGCAACGTGGGTTCCACCACACAACTCTACAGAGTCGCCATACTTGATTACACGCACCTTGTCGCCATATTTCTCTCCAAAGAGAGCCATGGCTCCCATTTCGCGGGCCTGAGCGATGGGCACTTCGCGATGCTCCTCGCGTGAAATGGCCTCGCGCACAAGTGCGTTGGCGCAATGCTCCACTTGGCGAATTTCCTCGGGTGTCACCTTCTTGAAATGCGAGAAGTCGAAACGCAGCATGTTGGCATCAACATAGGAGCCTTTCTGCTCCACGTGAGTGCCCAGCACCTGGCGTAGTGCATAATGCAGCAGGTGAGTGGCGGTGTGGTTGCATGCGATGGCTTGACGAGCTTGAATGTCTATGCGGGCCACAAATGTTGCGCTTGGGTCGGCGGGCATCTTTTTTACAATGTGTACCGGGAGGTTGTTCTCACGCTTGGTGTCGAGAATCTCAATCTTCTCGTCGCCGTTGATGAGCCATCCCTTGTCGCCCACTTGACCACCCATCTCGGCATAGAATGGGGTAGTGGCAAGAACCACTTGATAGAATTCGTTCTTCTTTTGTACCACATGGCGGTAACGCAGTATCTTGGTCTCGCACTCGGTGAGGTCATAGCCCACAAACTCGGTCACGCCCTCTTGCAGCTCGGTCCAGTCGCTGGCCTCGACAGCGGCGGCATTGCGTGCGCGCTGTTTCTGCTTAGCCATCTCGGTGTCGAACTGCTCTTTGTTGACTGTCATGTTATTTTCTTTGAGAATCAACTCGGTGAGGTCGAGGGGGAATCCGTAGGTGTCGTAGAGGGTGAATGCCACTGCGCCATCAATAACCTGCTGGTTGCTGGCTTTAGCTTTGGCAATCACGCCGTCAATCATCTTCATGCCGGTGTCGAGTGTGCGCAAGAAAGCATCTTCCTCTTCCTTGATGACGTGCTTGATAAGGTCGGCTTGTGCAGGAAGCTCGGGATAGGCCTCGCCCATCGACTCGATGAGTGTGTCGACGAGCAGGTGCATGAACGCCTCTTTAAAGCCCAAGAAGGTGTAGCCGTAACGCACTGCACGTCGCAAGATGCGTCGAATCACATAACCAGCCTTGGCATTGCTTGGCAGCTGACCGTCGGCAATCGAGAAGGCGATAGTGCGCACGTGATCGGCAACAACGCGCATCGCCACATCGGTGTCGTGCGATTTACCATATTCCTTGCCTGCCAGTTGTCCTATTTTCTTGATCAGTGGCTGGAACACGTCGGTGTCGTAGTTGGATTTAAAGCCTTGCAAAGCCATGCACAGGCGCTCGAAGCCCATGCCGGTGTCGATAACCTTGGCGGGAAGTGGCTCGAGGCTGCCGTCGGCCTTGCGGTTATACTGCATGAACACGAGATTCCAAATCTCGATTACTTGAGGATTGTCTTTGTTGACCAGTGAAGCGCCTGGCACAGCGGCTTTCTCCTCATCGCTGCGAAGGTCGATGTGAAGCTCAGAGCAGGGACCGCAAGGACCGGTGTCGCCCATCTCCCAGAAGTTGTCGTGGCGGTTGCCGTTGATGATATGGTCTTTGGGAAGGTGCTTCTCCCAGTAGCCTGCGGCTTCGTTGTCACGATCCAAGCCCTCGCTTGGCGAACCTTCAAATACTGTTGCATACATCATGCTTGGATCAAGCTTGAGCACATCAACGAGATATTCCCAGCAGTAGTCTATGGCCTCTTTCTTGAAATAGTCGCCAAAGGACCAGTTGCCAAGCATCTCAAACATGGTGTGGTGATAGGTGTCGTGCCCCACCTCTTCAAGGTCGTTGTGCTTGCCGCTCACGCGAAGGCACTTCTGCGAGTCGGCTACTCGACGCCATTGAGGCTCTTTGTTGCCCAGGATGATGTCCTTGAACTGGTTCATGCCAGCGTTGGTGAACATCAACGTGGGATCATCTTTTATTACCATGGGAGCCGAAGGCACAATGTGATGGTCTTTCGACTCAAAGAATTTCTTGAACGAGTCTCTGATTTCTTTCGCTGTCAACATATTAAATTATGTGGTTTTTTGTGATTTACAATGATATTTCTTGCTTATTAAATAATTAAGTAGTAATTTTAGCACGAAAAATTTGGGCAAAGTTAATAATTTTACTCGTATTTTGCGTGTTTTTAAAGTCAAAAAACTGAAAAATATAGTAACAAATGGATGATAAACTCAGTAAAATGTTTTATAAGATAGGCGATGTGGCCGAGATTTTAGATATCCCAACCTCAACTCTCAGGTTCTGGGAAAAGGAGTTCACGGTCATAAAGCCTAAGCGTAATGCTAAGAATATCAGGGTGTATACCGCCAAAGATATTGAGACCATCAAGATGATTTACTATCTTGTCAAGGAGAAAGGTCTCAAGCTCGATGCGGCACAGGCTATGATAAAACGCAATCGTGACGGCGTCTCAAAGCAATGGGAGGTCGTCGACAGGCTCAAGCAAGTCAAGGAGCAATTGATACAACTTGACAATGCTCTTGGCTCGCTAAAAGCCTAAAATATATTCAACTATTCATTAAATTTTAATTAAAAATTCTGCGTGATGAAGAAATTTTTTACTCTTTTTTTTGCTGTAGCTCTTTTTGCAATCAGTGCAAGTGCTACTGTTACTATTAATGTGCGCACCACTACTGGCGATGCTCCCTTTCTATATGTGTGGGATGGTGCCGGTACTGCTCTAAATGGCGAATGGCCTGGCACACTGATGGATGCGACTCATGTCTACACCACTGTTGATGGCAAGGTATGGTTTACTCAGACTTTTGAAGAAGACGCCATAAACATCATCTTTAACGATGGAGGTATTGATGGCGTTGAACCTTTTGTTCAAACCGCTGATATTCGTGGTGTTACTGGCACAGCTTTCTTTGTTTTTGATATTGAAGAAGGTGAATATGAGGATGTTACAAGTACTTACATCACCGATACAGGTTTTGATGTAAACACACTGCCCAATACTGTGGTTTATGTTGAAGGCAAGGAGTTTGCTTATTTCGTGGCTCCTATTTCTTGGACCAAGTGCAACGTGTGGGCTTGGAATGGTATTACTGGCACTAACTTCACCCAGAGTGGTATTTGGCCCGGTGACCCAATCACTTTGATTGGCAACACTACCGACGGAAATCCAGTCTACCAGTGGATAGGTCCTGACATCGTGGAAGGCGACAGCCCTACAGGTATCATCTTCAACAATGGTTCGACTCAGACTTCCGACCTCGATTATGTTGCTGGTGGTGTTTACAACCTCGCTGGCAAGTTGCTATACACTGTTCCTAATAGTGGTGGCGGTGGAATTGAATTGCTGGAACCTGTAATAACTGACAATTACATAAAGTTTGAAGGTATTAAAAGTGATGGCAACTATCGATTCATCCTTGACACTTATGAGTGGGAAAAAGATCATGGTCCACAATTTCAGTTGAAAATCGAGCCTATCGATCCATCAAAACCCGCCTATTTCTCGCAAAGTGACCTTAGTGACCCCAACTATTGGGAACCCATGTTCATGGCTGTGACTCAGCAGATGGCAGGAGAGGCGATGACAGCTCAGGACAATATTAAGAGACTATATCTTGGTGACGTCCAATTGCTTGAAAACCAATTTATTGACTATAACGAGCTCCATATTGTTGGTTTTGACCTAAAGAATGACTACACCTTGCCCTCAGGATGTCTGTTAAATGCTGGTCAACACATGGATGAGATGGATGTCAAATGTGAAGGAACTATGACATTAAGCCCCAATTCATTGCCAGCTGATAAGATGTTCTATGTTACTGTTTATTCTCAATCCATTTACGATGTATGGGAGAGTTACAAGCAGACCTACAACTGCCAGTACATTCTCAATATGGAAGGAAATTTACCTGCGATTACAGCAGTTAAAATCACCGCAAATGTAGATAATGAGTCTATTACAGAACAATTGCCAGAGTCGGGCTTCGAGGATGTGATTATCGAAGAACCCATTTCGAGTTTTTATCTCAATATGTTTGAGGTAGACGTAAATATTGATGTGGATGAGATATTTATGGATTACGCTATTTATAAACAAGGAGAATCAAATGACGGATGGCTTTCGATTCATGCAACTAAAACCCAAGATGGAAAATGGGTTGCCGACAATATCAACCTCAATCTCCTTGAAGGATTGGAAGCAGGACAAGCCTACATTCTGAGTTTCGACTTTATCTCGGGTTATATTGAAGAGATTGGTGACCGTTTGCGCTTCGACAATGGAGGAAGGTTGTATCATGTGAAGTTTGTTTGTGGAGCAAACACTGCGATTCATGGTGACGTGAATGGTGACGGCAATGTAACAGCGGCCGACATTACTGCTCTATATGACGCTATGCTCAATAACGACTATTCACACATCGTCAATGGCGACCAGACAGGTGACGGAATCATCACGAGCGCCGATATCACAGCTGTATATTCAGTCTTGCTTGGTAGCTAAAAAGAACTAATTACTCATAATGAGGCACAAGTGAAAAAATATTTAGGCTTGTGCCTCTTTTTTCATGCTAAAGGGTTAACTTTGCAACGATAAACGATTTTTTTGATTCAAAATGAACGATTTTGCTGCAATCGACTTTGAAATTGCCAATGGGAATCTTACCAGCATTTGTTCGGTTGGTGTGGTGATTGTGAGGGATGGGGAGGTGGTAGACACTTTCTATTCTCTGATACAACCTGAGCCCAATTACTACAACTACATGAATAGTCGTGTGCATGGGCTGTCGTCGCGTGATACCGATGACGCTCCCTTGTTTCCCGATGTATGGGCCCAGATAGAGCCTCGCATCAAGGGTCTGCCACTTGTGGCTCACAACAAGGCTTTTGATGAGAGATGCCTCAAGGCAGTGATGCGTTGTTATGGAATGGATTACCCCGACTACACTTTCTTCTGCACTCTGCAGGCCTCGAGGCGGAAGATGAGAAATCTGCCTAATCATCAGTTGCATGTTGTTGCTCAAGCATGTGGTTACTGCATGCAGCATCACCACAACGCCCTCGACGATGCCAAGGCTTGTGCGGCTATCGCTATGGCGATACTGTGACACTTGACTTGAACAATACAATAAAACAATAGCGCACCGTAATGGCGCGCTATTGCTTTGTGTTGATATTGGGAGATTATCTCTTTATATCTTTCAATCGTGGATTGGTGATATTGAGAGTCTCCTGAATCTTTGGCATCGGGGTGGGCTCACCCATTCTCTCTTGCTCCTTGATTTTGGCAATAGAGTCGTTCTGGAGCTTGTAGGCCTTTGACGCCTCGCTATCGGGCTTGAGCCAAGTGTCGAGCCAGCGGAAGTACTCGCGATGCCACATCAAGGCATTCTGTGGTTTCAGAATCCAGTGGTTCTCCTCGGGGAAGAGAAGCATGCGAGAAGGAATGCCACGAATCTGAGCTGCATTAAACGCCTGGCAGGCTTGAGTGAAGACGATGCGATAGTCGAGTTCACCTGCTGTAATCATGATAGGAGTGTTCCAGTTTTCAACAAAGTTGAAAGGATTGGCCTCTCGATAGGTCTTCTGAGCAACGGCATTGTCTTTCTCCCATCGTGGGCCACCCAAATCCCATTGAGTGAACCACATTTCCTCGGTCTCCATGTACTGAGCCTCGAGGTTGAAGATACCGGCGTGAGCAAGGAAGCAGGCAAAGGTGTTGTTGTGGTTACCTGCAAGCCAGTAAACTGAATAGCCACCGTAGCTTGCTCCCACAGCACCCATCTTCTCGCCATCGATGTAAGGCTGCTGCTTCATATACTGGGCCGCGCTCATGTAGTCTTTCATGTTCTGGCCACCGTAGTCGCCACTGATCTGTGCGTTCCATTCGGTACCGAATCCTGGCAGACCGCGACGGTTGGGAGCAATAACCACATAGCCCTGGCTTGCCATGAGGCGGAAGTTCCAGCGATAAGAGAAGAACTGGCTAACAGGTGATTGCGGACCTCCCTCGCAGAAGAAGATAGAAGGATACTTTGTGGAGTCGTTCTCTTTGAAGCCTGGAGGCAGTACAACCCACACTGTCATGTCCTTGCCGTCCGTGGTCTTAACTATCTCTTTCTTCATTGTGATAGAGTCTACCTTGCTCAGAATCTCGTCGTTCACGTGAGTGAGCTGGACGGGTTCTTTGCCCATCTCCATGCAGAAGATTTCGTTAGGCTCGGCATAGTTGTGACGCAGTGTTATCATCTTGCCGTCTTTCAAAGGAACGATTGCGGCATAGTCGTGCCAGTCGTTGATGCCTGGGCTCACGGTGTCTATCTTTACAGAGTCGGTTCCTGCCGAGGCTACGTCGATACGGAACATTGGAATTGTTCCCTGGTAGGGAGCGAGGAAATAGAGGTATTTACCATCGGGCGACCATTGAATATCATCGGCGCTGTAGTCCCAGTCTTTGGTCAGATCTATAGCTTTCACACTATCGCCCTTGAGGTCAAGAAGCATGATTCGGTTCTTGTCGGCCTCATAACCGTCGTGCTCCATCGAGAGGAACGCTACTTTATCCTTGAAGACGCGTGGATTGGTGTCATAGCCCATCATGCCCTCGGTGAGGTTCTTGACGGTTTTACCTTTTGCTATGTCATAGAGATACAAGTCGCTGTTGGTCGAGTAGGCATATTCTTTGCCGGTTTTCTTGCGGCAAGTATAGATAACTTGCTTGCTGTCGGCAGTCCAGGCAAACGACTCAATGCCCCCCCATGGACGCATGGGCGACTCATATTGGGTGCCTTCGAGAATGTCTTTAGGATTCTTGACCACGTTGCCAGTGAAGTCGGCTACGAAGGGGTGGGGCACTGCAGTAACCCACTCATCCCAGTGCTTGTACATCATGTCGTCGATGAGGCGTGCTTGCGCCTTGTCGAGGTCGGGATAGTTGTCAAGAGGCTGGGTTTTGCCATACTGAACAGTGCTGACAAGAATAATCTTGGTGCCGTCGGGCGAGATAGAGAAACCTTCAACACCGTTTTCCATCTCACTCACAGGGTTGCGGCTGCTGCCGTCGGCTTTCATGACCCACACCTGTGGCTTGGCATCTTCTTTTTTAGGATCTTTATAAAGGAAAGCAATCTGTGTACCTCCGTTAATCCACACCGCATTGCTCTCGCTGCCTGGAGAGTTGGTGATGTTTACTGGAGGAGTTTTACCTTCTATGTCCATTACCCACAGGTCGCTGCTGCCCTTGTTCTCTTTGACGTTTTGATAATTTACGTTGTAGAGAATGCGCTTACCATCGGGCGACACTTGAGGATCGCTCACACGGCCTAATGATAATAGTACCTCGGGAGTGAATTTCCCGTCTTTGATTTCAATGGCTGGACCTCCCGAAGCACTGTTGCCCTTGCCTTTGTCGCCTCCATCGGAAGGCGAAGTGCATGCAGTCAGTGCCATCAAGGCAGTTAATGAAGCCATAACTGTTGATTTTAATAGTTTCATGAAATAGTTGTTAATAAATTTATAAAGTGTTTGTTTGCTTTTGGTCTTAAAAATGCAAAATTAGCGAAAAATATGGATTTTCCGCTAATTTCTATTGATTTTTTTAATGTTGATGTTTTAAAACCTGTTTTTACAACCTGAATCCCACTCCGGCAAATATACTGCGCGGTAGCGACGGTCCATAGATATAGGCGCTGTCGCGTTCTGGACCTGGGTCGAGGTCTTTCTGGAACTGGTTGAACATGTTCATGATGCCAGCGTTGACATTCATTTGAATCTTGTTTGTGAGGTTGAATGTATAAGACACCTTGGTATTCATGTCCCAGAATGTTGGGGTTTTCACTTCCACATCAACTGGAGTGCCACTGCTGGCATAATGCTTGACCAGCATGCTCCCGGTGCATGTGCCCGTGATGTCGATATCAAAATTAGTGAACGGAGTGACTTTTATATTGCAATAGCCGTAAGCATTAGGTGTGCGGAACATTCTGCGTTGTGGGGCTATGTCGTCACTCCATTGCTCGGCCTCGTCGTAACGGCTGCGCTGGAATGTGGCACCCATCTCCACATCGACTAAACGTGAGAACATGAAATCGAGAGTTGTGGTAAATCCCATTACTTTGGCTCCACTACCATTGTAGCGCTCAATGATGTTGCAGTCTTGCTCGTCAATAACATCGGTCTCGCGTTCGGCAAAAACGTTGGAGAGTGAAGTGTAGAATCCCTCAATGGTCCAGTTGAAATGAGTTGTCCCTAATGTGTGATAACCATTGGCCGAGAGGGTGAAAGTGCGACTGCGTTCTTCTTTGAGCCCGTCCACAAGGTGAATCTTGAAGCGGTTGCCGGCGGCCATCTCTATGTGCATCTCCTCGTCAAAGATTTGTGGTGCGCGGAAGCCTTCACCGTAGGTGGCGCGGAAAGTGAATTCTTGAGATGGGCTGTACCTGATGTTCACTCTTGGACTGAAGATAGCTTTGCTCACCAGGTTGTGCTTGTCTAAACGTGCTCCAATGAGGAAACTCCACATGTCGTTTCTCCACTCGTTCTGGAAATAGGCACTCGCAATGTGTGTTGACTGCTTGGTGATGAAATTGTAGCCTTGTGCAATATCTTTGAGATGGTCGTTGCTGTATTCCAGACCAACGGTGAGCTTTGCCGGCAGGAAAATCAGCCTGTCAAAACTATATCGCCCTAATGTTCCAACCATCCATGTGAGGTCGGTGGTTCGGCTGTAATAAAGTGCGGCATCGGGGTCAGGCTCCTCGTCGGTGCCATATCCTCCTGTGTAGCTGTGACGGTTTATGGCAGCGATTGCGGCATAGGCATCAAAATGCCATTTATAGTCACGGCTTGTCCATTCCCAAGCTATACTTGCGTTGTGCATGTTGTGCCTTGCTTGCTCACAGATGTTGCAAGTTTCGGGGACATCATGAAGCCTGTTGCCTCCGCGGCGGTTGTCATGCATGAAATAATAGGTAAGGGAGAGCTGACTGCTGCTGTTGGGTTTGTAAAACGCCTTAGTGCCTATGGTCTGCATGCTCAGACGGGGTAGTGTGGTGTATCCATCACCCGTATGGCTGTAACCCTGGCGGTAACGGTTACTGGCAAAGACAGTGATACCTCGTGTGATGTCGTCATCAATAAGCGACGCATTTAATGATGTGTTGTTGTCGAATGTGTTGCCGCAGCCAATTGATGTAATTGTGTGGCTGGCTTCAAAGCTGTTGGTTGACGGATTGCGAGTGATGATATTGATTGTACCGGCTACCGACGAAGCACCGTAGAGAGCCGAGCCTCCGCCTCTCATCACTTCAATCTGGTCGATCATGCACGATGGAAGCTGCTCTATACCATACAGGTTGCTCACCGCCGAGAACACCGGACGAGAATCAATGAGAATTTGAGAATAATGCCCATCTAAACCGTTGATGCGTGCCTGCTTGTAGCCGCAGTTGCTGCAGTCGTCTTCGATTCTCACTCCTGGTTGATAGGAGAGGGCGTCGGCTGCACACTCGGCATTGACCGACGAGAACAATCGCTTGCCTACGACTTGTATCATAGCCGGGGCAAGGCGTTGCAAGGTGGCTGTGTGATTGGCTGTGACCACCACGTTGCCCAAGTGTATTGATTGCAACGTGTCCTCGAACTCTTGACCATATATGTTTATATTGCCAATGGTTGCTATGACAATAGCCATAACAACAGATGAAAACTTGTTCATGTGTTTAATGATTTGTGTTTTTTAGTATATATGTTATTGTAAAAAAAGACTTTTCAATTGAACTTTGAAAAGATTATACTAAAAACACAGGAGGGGCTCTTGATTGCCTTAGTGACAGTGTCGCAGCTGGCAATGAGACTGCCTGGGAGATTTCTAATGTGGTTTCTTGCAGTTGGATATCCCAAACTATTGCCGACTGCAAAGTGAAATGTTGACAACTGTTTATCTGGCATGAAAGACATGGGTGCATGTGATACTGTTCACTGCTAAAGTGACCAGAGTGGTGAACATGGTGCACGCACATGCTGCACTTCGAGTCTTCGACAGTTATTTCGAGAGGCTCATGAATGTGTACAGCATTGATGGCTTGCATCGATATCATTATCGACAACAGTAGCCACGTGTATGTCTTTTGGAGTTTGCTCATGTCTTATTGAGCACAAAATTACACTTTTCTATTGTAATTAATAGTATATTTTCTTAAAAAAATGAAATATTGATAAAATATACGATAATATTGTATATATTTGCATCGATATTCAATAGATAAGAATAAAAATACAATCGATGAAAAGAAAGAAATTTTTACTTAACGAGAAAGACATTCCCCAGGCATGGTATAATGTTATCTCTGACATGAAGCACAAGCCATCGCCGTTAATTCATCCCTCCACAAAGCAACCTCTGGAAGTAGAGGATTTGAGTCCATTGTTTTCTAAAGCTGCTTCGGAGCAGGAATTAAACACCACCGAGCGGTGGATTGAAATCCCCGATGAAGTGAGAGACATGTATAGAATATGGCGTCCCACACCGTTGGTAAGAGCCGAAGGATTGGAAAAATTTCTTGATACTCCTGCACACATTTATTTCAAGAACGAGAGCGTCAGCCCTGTGGGCTCGCACAAATTGAATTCGGCAATAGCGCAAGCCTATTATTGCAAAAAGGAAGGGGTTACCAACATCACCACCGAGACTGGTGCTGGACAGTGGGGAGCGGCTCTCTCGCTTGCCGCCAAGCATTTTGGGCTCGAGCTTGCAGTTTATATGGTGAAAATCTCCTATAATCAGAAACCATACAGGAGGTCGATAATGCAAACCTATGGTGCCGAAGTCATCTCTTCTCCAAGTATGTCGACCAAGGCGGGAAGAAAAATCATTACCGACAATCCCACCTATCAAGGCTCTTTGGGTACTGCCATCAGCGAGGCTGTGGAACTTGCCATGAGCACACCTAATTGCAAATATGTGCTCGGCTCGGTGCTCAACCATGTGGCCTTGCATCAAACGGTAATAGGGCTTGAAGCCGAGAAGCAAATGGAGATGGCTGGCGAATACCCCGATGTGGTGATTGCTTGCTTTGGAGGCGGTAGCAATTTCTCGGGAATCGCTTTCCCGTTTCTTAGGCACAAGCTCAACGGAGAGCGCCCCGAAACCCGTTTTGTGGCCGCCGAGCCCGCATCATGCCCAAAATTGACGAGAGGAGTGTTTCAATATGACTTTGGCGATGAGGCGGGATATACGCCATTGATTCCAATGTATACGCTTGGTCATAATTTCTGCCCGGCCAACATTCATGCAGGCGGTCTCAGATATCATGGCGGTGGAGCGATTATTAGCCAGCTGAAGCGTGATGACTATATCGAGGCTGTCGATATACAGCAGCTCGACACCTTCAAGGCTGCTACATTGTTTGCCCGATGTGAGGGAATCATTCCTGCGCCCGAATCGTCACATGCCATAGCTGCCGCTATCGACGAGGCTCTGAAGTGCAAGGTGACAGGTGAGAAAAAGACGATTCTTTTCAACCTGTCGGGACATGGATTGATCGACATGACAGCCTATGATCGTTATTTTGCAAATGACTTGACAAACTATGAAGTCACTCCCGAAGATATTGCAAAAACAACTAAAGATTTAGAGAAGATTTTATAACACTACATTAATATTTAATAACAATGCCACTCTCACGGTGAGGGTGGCATTGCTGTGTATCTTGGTTTCAAATGAAACTACTTAGTCAAAGTGATAATGAAAGTGGCAATTGAGATTAGGGTGCCAACCGACGACAAACCTAACGACAATGCCGGGGGTACATTCCATGAAGAACGGGCTTTAGAGCTGTTGGGTTCTACATAGATGATGTCGTTCTGCTGTAGATTGAAATTAGGTGAAACTATCAAGTTCTTGTCGTTCAGGTTCACCGTCTGAATGGAGCGGCTGCCGTCGCTGTTGGTCCTTACAATCATCACATTGTCGCGGCGTCCTTGAATTGTGAGGTCGCCAGCCTTGGCTATCGCCTCAAGGATGTTCAAGCGGCCGTTCACTGCCTTGATTTCACCGGGGCTTTTTACCTCTCCCAGGATATATACCCTGAAATTCTGGAATCGAACCTCCACTCCTGGACGCTCGGTCAGATAACGGGGGTAGATCTGTGTCGCGATGTAATTCTCGGTTGCACTTTTGCTCATTCCGCCTATGTGAAGTGAGCCCAAGTAAGGAAACTCAATGTTACCGTTGGCATCCACCAGGTAGTAGTACATAGAATTCTCGTTGTTGTTGTTATTGGTATTGCCACCACCCAAATCGGTCACATAGCCTATCTTGTTGAAAGGCTTCACTGCCTCGGCGTTGAGGCTGGTAACAATTATCTGGAGCATGTCGCCAGGCATAACTACTGGATCGCTCGCTTTGGCTGCCGACTGAAGTACCTCACTTGGCAATTGGTCAGCTCCTATCATGTAAGGTATATCCTTAGTAGTGTTGCAGCTTGACGTGATTAAGGCCACAATCGATAAATAGAGTAATAATTTTGTTTTCATATTGGTTTGGTTTTGTGTTATTATTTCGGTTTGAAAATCGACTGCAAATTTACACTAAGTTTAACAATCTGCAAAATATTTATTCTTTATTATTCTGCTTCTTTCATCAAGGACAGGCGGGTCTTGACATAATTGCAGATGAGCTTAGCGGTAGCTTCGGCTCCAATTTTCGAACAGTCAACCGATAGATCATAGCTTTCGCTTTCACCCCAATGCTTGTCGGTGTAGAAGTTGTAATAGTTGGCACGCAGCTTGTTCTGCTTGATAGCCATCTCCTTTGCAGCTTTTTTCGTCTTGCAGTCACCTCGTGAGATAATGCGTTGCACCCTGTCTTCTAACGAAGAGTGCAGGAAGATGCTTATCACATTGGTCTTGTCGCGCAAAATGTAGTCGGCACTACGGCCAACAATCACACATGGACCTTTTTCGGCCAAGTCTAAGATTACCTGGCTTTGTGCCTGATAGACGTTTTCTTCTTTGTCGAGCTGGTCGTTGACAAAGAGAGTGCCGCTGTAATAACCTAAGTTGAAAGACCACAAGCTGCTGAAAAACTTGGGAGTACGCTCATCTGATGCTTCAAAAATCGCCGGAGCCACACCGCTCGACTTCGCAGCTTCAAGGAGAAGTTCCTTGTCATAGTATTCAATACCCAACATCTTAGCAATGAGTTGACCTATATCTCGGGCGCCACAACCAAACTGGCGGCCAAGTGTTACCACATATTTTTTAGATTTTTCCATGTCTTTATGTGTTGAGTGGTTAAACTTTTGCGCAAATTTAACTATAAATTGTGAGAAAAGCAAGTGTTAATCCTTAAAACTTCAACGTTTGGCTTAATCATAGAATGAGCAACATAATCTTTTTGGATAATAATGTGGATGTGTTATTTGGCTTTCTCGGTATTTTTTGTGTAATTTTGTAGACTAAAATCATACAACTATGAATAAAAAGCCTTTTCTATTTATTTTGATGATTCTAACATGTGGTGTACTATTTAGTTCTGTCGCTATGCCACAAGAGAGAAAACCCGAAAGAAAACCTGAAAGCAAGAACATACTACCAATTGAATAATTAATAATACATCATGATTAACAAAATTCTTACAACTTTATTCACATCATTAATTTGCCTGTCGTGCAATTCACAACAGGCAACAACCAACAATAGTAATATTATGGCACAGGACGATGTTTACACAACCCAGTCGGGAAAGCAAGTGACGTTCACTTTCATTAAGCACGCGAGTCTCGAAATCAAGTATGATGGTCTGTCGATACAGGTCGACCCGGTACGACAATTGCCGCCAGAGACCGACTACAGTAAGTTCTCAAAGGCAGCATTTGTCTTTGTCACCCATGAGCATTTCGACCACTTCGACAAGGATGCTATCGCCACTTTGAGCGATGAGAAAACACAAGTCATCCTCAACAAGCGATGCGCCGACATGCTGGGCAGCGGCAGGGCAATGAACAACGGAGATACCCTGAAGCTGCGTGATGACATCACAGTGGAAGCCGTTCCAGCCTATAACACTACTCCCGACCATCAGCAATTCCATCCCAAAGGGCGCGACAACGGATATGTTATCACACTCGACGGCTTGCGCATCTACATTGCTGGAGATACCGAGGACATCCCCGAAATGGCAAGTCTTAAGGATATAGACATCGCTTTCCTGCCATGCAACCAGCCCTACACCATGACTCCTGAACAGCTGGCCAATGCGGCAAAGATGTTCAATCCTAAGGTTGTTTATCCTTATCACTACAGCGACACCCCTGTTGAACAAATCAACACCCTGCTGAAAGACAGTGGTATTGAGGTGAAAATCAGGGCACTGAAGTGATATTTCAATTGGAGTAAAAATTAGGCAGATTGAGAAATCAACCTGCCTAATTTTTTTTACGTCAAGTGTTTACCCGAAGTTGTCGTAGTGGATTGAGCTTGGGTCAACACCACACTTGTCGAGCACCTCATTCACTGTCTTGCTCATCATGGCAGGACCGCACATGTAGTATTCGCAGTCTTCGGGCGCCTCGTGATCTTTGAGATAGGTCTCATACATCACTGGAGCGATGAAACCAGCTGTGTACTTCACGCCAGCCTCGTCGGCAACAGGGTCGGGACGGTCGAGGGCAAGGTGGAAATGGAAGTTGGGATACTCCTTCTCAATCTCGAGGAAATCCTCAAGGTAGAACACCTCGCTCAACGAGCGTGCGCCATAGAAATAGTGCATCTCACGGTCACGGGTGTGCAGAGTCTTGGTCATGTGCATGATTTGTGCACGCAATGGAGCCATACCAGCACCACCGCCAACCCATATCATTTCTTTCTTGGAGTCAAAGATGGGGTGGAAGTCTCCGTAAGGACCGCTCATTATCACCTTGTCGCCTGGCTTGAGGGTGAAGATATAGGAAGAAGCGATACCTGGGCTCACATCCATGAAGCCTGTTTGTGGTTTAGGCTTGAATGGGGGAGTGGCAATACGCACTGTGAGCATGAATCGGTCGCCCTCGGCGGGATAGTTGGCCATAGAGTAAGCACGCACGGTATCCTCGCTATTCTTGCACTTGAGCGAGAACATGTCATATTTCTCCCAAGTGGGCAGATATTCTCCTAATGACTCTTTGTCGATATCGACGTTATAGTCCATCTCATAGGTGGGAATCTTGATCTGAGCATAGGAGCCGGGAATGAAGTCCATGTGCTCACCTTCGGGCAGAGCCACGATAAATTCCTTGATGAACGACGACACGAGCTTGTTGCTCACCACGGTGCATTCATACTCCTTGACCTCGAGAACCGAGTCGGGAACCTGAACTTTCATGTTGTCTTTCACCTTCACCTGGCAGCCTAATCGCCAGTGGTCTTGCTGCTCCTTGCGAGAGAAATGAACGGTCTCGGTGGGCAGGATGTCGCCACCGCCTTCGAGCACTTGAATCTTGCACTGTCCGCAGCTTCCTTTGCCACCGCATGCGCTCGAGAGCATCACTCCGCCCTCGTGCAAGCTGTTGAGCAACGACTTGCCACTTTCAATCTCAATCTCTTTCTTGCCGTCATTGATGCTGATTTTCACCTTACCCGATGCCACAAGATAGTGTCTTGCCAACAGCAGGATAATCACAAGAAACAAGGTGAGAACCAAGAAGATGATGGCACTCGATAATACTGTGAGTGTTGAATTTACTGCTAATATCATCATAGTTGCAAGTTGTTTTAAAGTTTAATGCCCATAAAGCTCATGAACGCGATGCCCATCAAGCCGGTTATAATAAATGTGATGCCCACGCCACGCAGTGCCGGTGGGATGTTGCTGTAAGCGATTTTCTCGCGTATTGCTGCAAGTCCCACGATGGCGAGAAGCCAGCCAATGCCGCTGCCGGCACCATATACAGTAGCTGTCCAGCAAGATGCGAAGTCGCGCTGCTGCATGAAGAGTGCACCGCCCAAGATTGCGCAGTTCACAGCGATAAGCGGCAGGAAGATTCCAAGCGAGTTGTAGAGTGCTGGAGCAAATTTCTCGACTGCCATCTCCACCAGTTGAGTTGCCGATGCAATTACTGCGATAAACATTATCAGGGCAAGGAAGCTCAGGTCTACATCTTTGAAGCTGTCGCCGAGCCATGCCAAGGCACCTGGTTCCAACACATATTTATTAAGCATGTAGTTGAGAGGAATAGTCACAACAAGCATGAAAGTAACAGCGATACCCAGGCCGAATGCCGTTTTCACATTCTTGGAAACGGCAAGATAGGAGCACATTCCCAAGAAGTAGGCAAATACCATGTTGTCGATGAAAATCGACTTAACGAAAAGATTTAATTCTTCCATTGTAATTTACTGATATTAATGTTACTACTTGTTGATTATTTCTCTTGAAGGTCCTTGTTTCGAGAACGGTGTACCCAAATGATGCATCCCACAGTGATGAGTGCCATGGGAGGCAGAATCATCAGACCATTGTTCATGTAGCCGTGATCATAACACCAGTTTGGAATCACAGGGAATCCAAACAGCGTTCCGCTGCCTAAGAGCTCGCGGAAGAAAGCCACAATCACCAGAATAATCATATAGCCCAATCCGTTGCCTATGCCGTCAAGGAATGCCGGCCATGGTTTGTTGCTCAAGGCGAAGGCCTCGAGGCGCCCCATGAGGATACAGTTGGTGATGATAAGGCCAATGAATACCGAGAGCTGAAGGCTCACGTCGTAGGCATAGGCCCTGAGAATCTGCTGAACAATGATTACAAGTGCAGCCACGACCACCAGTTGCACGATGATGCGAATGGTTGTGGGAATTGTCTTGCGCAGCAGCGAGATAACCACATTGGAGATTGCTAATACGGCTATCACCGAGATGCCCATGACAATAGCAGGTTCGAGCTTGGCTGTTACGGCAAGAGTTGAGCAGATGCCCAAGATTTGCACCAGCACGGGGTTGTCTTTCGACAACGGGTTGAAGAATGCTTCTTTATTGCGTTTTGATAACATAGTCTATTGTCATTTAATTGTTCCACTTTGAAGTTTGTCGAAGAACGGCTTATAGGGAGTGAGGCAGTCCTTAAGCATGTTGCTGACACCAGTGCTTGTTATAGTGCCTCCAGTAACAGCGTCAACGTGGTCCTCGCCATTCTCGGCACTCTTGCCATTCTTGAGCACGCTAATGGGCTTGAACTCACCGTCTTTATAGAGCTTCTTGCCTTTGAACTGGTTCTGGAATTTAGGGTTGGCGATTTCGGCGCCCAGTCCAGGGGTCTCGCCTTCGTGTGAGAAGTAGGCTCCATAGATGTTGGTGCCATTGTCGTCAACGGCTATATAGCCCCAAATTGGGCCCCACAATCCTGCACCATAGGCAGGCACGATATATTTAGTGGATTCGTCGTCAAGTTTGCACTTGAACACTGGCAACTTGCGCTCTTGAGCCTTGATGTTGTTTTTCATGTCAACATTGAAGGCTACATTCTGCGCCGAGTCCACAATCTCCCCATTTTTGTCAAGCAAGTAGCCGGCTACGACATACTTGTTGAATGTGCTCTCAATGGCGTTGTCGCTCTTGGGAGTGATGTGCACCGCACTAAGAATCTGCTTGCGCTTGTCGTTGGCAACGTTGTCGTCCTGCTTGGGCTTGAGGGCCATATAGATGAATGCCAGTACTGTACCCACAATCAAGACCATTACTGCCGCATAAATGATTTGATAGAGATTACTGTTTTTGTTCATAGCAATATTCCTCCTTTCATTTGGCTTTTGCTCGCTTAAGGCGACGGTTAATATTTGCTTGAACCACACAATAGTCAATTAGTGGCGCGAAAGCGTTCATCAGCAGCACGGCGAGCATAGCACCTTCGGGGTAACCACCATTGTACACACGGATGAGGATGGCAAACACGCCAATCAGGAATCCGTAGATGTACTGGCCAAGCTTGGTGCGGGCTCCTGTCACAGGGTCGGTGGCCATGAACACTGCAGCAAAGGCGAAGCCTCCAAAGCATATCTGAGCTATGGGATCAAGCATCGATGCGGGGTAGGTGGCCGACGACAAAGCATGAGCAAGAGCCGCCATCGCCAGGCCGCCAGCGAAGACGCTCAACATCACTCTCCACGAGGCTATGCCTGTAAATAGCAGGATTGCAGCGCCAATCAGGATGGCTATCATCGAGGTTTCGCCTGGAGAACCGGGAATCAGGCCGATGAATGCGTCGAGAGTAGATGGAACCTTGTCCATGGCATTGGTGGCTATGTCGCCCAATGGTGTCGCGCATGTGAAACCGTTGGCGGCGTCACCCCCAAATCCAAAAGCACTGTCGGCTTTGACAAAAGCACTGTCACCGCTCATCTTGGAAGGATAGGCAAAGAAGAGGAACGCGCGCGTGATTAAAGCCACATTGAAGATGTTCATACCAGTGCCGCCAAAGATTTCCTTGGCAAAGATGACTGCAAAAGCAGTCGCTACTGCCGTCATCCACAATGGAGTGTTGATGGGCACGATGAGTGGAATCAGAATACCAGTCACCAGGAAACCTTCCTGAATCTCCTTGTGGTGAATTTGAGCACCGATGAACTCGATACCGAGCCCCACAACATAGGAAACAACAATTACTGGCAGCATGGCAAGCAGTCCAAAGAGGAACATGTCCCAGAATGTGGCATCGGTGGCTCCTGTTGCTTTGAAATGCTGGAAACCGATGTTGTACATCGCAAACAGCAAGCATGGCAACAGCGCAACCACTACAGTAATCATGGTGCGCTTCATGTCGTTGCTGTCATGGATGTGTGCGCCCGACCTCGACGTGGTGTTGGGCGTGAACAAGAACGTCTCCATTCCATCGTAGACCGATTCAAGCTTGGCAAGCTTGCCGCCTTCTTGGAAGTTGGGCTTGATCTTGTCCATGAATTTTCTTAAAAACTTCACTTTATCTTTTTGTTTAAATGTTAGTATTCATTTGGTTGAGCACTAATTGGTTGTAATTAGCACATTTCAGCTCTCATCTTGTCTAAACCTTCTCGTACGATGCGCTGGAGTTCCAGCTTCGAGGTGTCGGCATACTCGGCGAGAGCAAAATCCTCGGGAGCCACTTCATAGATGCCGAGTTGCTCCATCTTGTCGATGTCGAAGGCAATTATAGATTTGATAAGGAACTCAGCATAGATGTCCATAGGCAGCATCTTGTCATACTCGCCACAAAGCACGATTGCACGCTCGCCGCCATTGAGCTTGGCGTCGAGGTCTACCTCTTTGTGACGGCCGCAAAGCCAGCTTGTGAACACGCGGTAGATGCTGTATTTCTTGGGGCTGAGCGAGGCCCATCCCATGAACTCATCTTTCTTGTTTATCTCGTTGATTACGGTGATGTGACGATAGGGCGCGTGAAGGAATCCGTCAAGATTCTCTTTCACTCCTGTCAGCACATTGCCGCTGATGATGCGTTTCTCTTTTCCGTCTTCTACGAGACGTCCGTCGAGAAGGGACTTGAGCGAGCATCCCATTGTGGCTTTAACATAACATGGCTCAGCAATACCGCAACCAGTGAGTGCGACTGTTGTGTCGTAGTCCACTTTGCCGGTCTCAAAGAGCTTGCCAATGCGGGCTGCAGTGATTACATCGAGTGTCCACACCACCTCGCCTTTGTTCACTGGCTTGATGTTTGCAATCTGAACTCCGGCGTTTCCGGCTGGATGTGGTCCCGCAAAGGTGTTGGTCTCGGCACCGGTACTGTCGATTGTATAGTCGGTGGGGCAGCCCATGTACACTTTGCCGTCGGTCAAGGACAACAGCACTTCCACAGCTTTGTCTAAAAATCTCTCGTCGTCGCCAAGCACCGTTTTCAGCGATGGGGCAAGAGGCGCAGAGTCAAAAGCCGTGATGAAGATGTCGCGCGGCCTCACATCGGTGTTGGGGACGATGTCGTAGGGACGTTGACGAAGCATGGCCCACAATCCGCTCTCAAGCAGTAGCTCTTTGGGGTTGGAGCGAGTGTCGAACGACTTGCTTTCGCCTTTGTTGTCGGGGGTCACAGTCACTGCAAGAATCTTGCGGCGATCGCCTCTCACCACTTCGGCAACAGTGCCGCTCACCGGCGACGTCACCTTGATTTTCTCATCGTTCTTGTCGTGATAAATGACTTCGCCTGCAACGACGTGCTCCCCTGGTTTCTTCTCCATGCGAGGGATCACTCCCGTAAAGTCGTCGGGAATAATGGCAAAGGTCTCCGACTGTGTCGGTTCTGACACGATTTCTTGGGTGATTTTACCTTTCAGGTTAAGGTCAAATCCTTGTTTGAGTTTTATTAAAGCCATGAGTTGTTTTTATGATGATTTGTTCTTTTTACCCAATTCGGTCATTAAGATTTATGACCTTCCGTCGCCTAATGAACAATTTGGGTTCAACTACAATTTGCAAAATTACAAAAAATCTCAATTATAATAGACATCTTTGCTTAAATTGTTGAAAAAAATATTTTTGATTTCAGTGTTTTTCGGTGAAAGATTGGGGTTGTTAATAACTTTTTTTATCAAAAAATCATAAATTAACTTTGCTTTATTGAAATAATTGTAATAAATTTGCGAGTGATTTTGTTCACAACTGCCTTTTTTTGACATTACAGGGCTTTTTAAGTTTGTGAATATTAACACACTAAGTGTGGCTGGCCATCGTTTTTTGATGGGGGTTACACTATATAGAAAAAATACACGTTATTTATATATACGACCAGAAAACTGCGATAATAACTAAATACTATAACTAACATTTTTTTATTAACTAACAATTTTCTAATTTAAATTAAATTATGGAAGCTACAAAGCCAAACAATCCACAGCCACAGGCTCCAAAGCCAGCTGTAAAACCACAACCACAGGCTGCAAAGCCACAACCAATGGCTAAACCTCAACCCAAGAAGGTTGACAACAAGACCGTTAACAGCAACGTTGGTGGTATCAAGAGTGCATTCCTCGTAATCCTCGTTTGCCTTGCAGTGGCAGTATGCCTCTACCTCTTTGTAATGGGTATGATTGGCAACTTCACTGGTGGTGAAGAGAGTGGTAAAGCATTTGCATTCATGGTTCCCGATGAGATCAAACTCGCACCAAAGAACCTTGCTGGTACCGTTTACAAAGGCGGTTTCGTGGTTCCTATTCTTTTGACTTGCTTGTTCACAGTTATCGTGCTCTCTGTTGAGCGCTGGTTCGCCATTGGCAAAGCCAAGGGTAAAGGCAACATCACCAAGTTTGTCGAGAACGTGAAGGATGCACTCCAAAAGAAGGACATCGCTAAGGCTGAGGAACTCTGCCGCAAGCAGAAAGGTACTGTAGGTGCTGTTGTTTATGCAACTCTCCAGAAGTACAAAGAAATGGACAAGGACACACTTCTCCAGAAAGAGCAGAAGCTTACTTCCATCCAGCAGACCCTTGAGGAGGCTACAGCTCTTGAGATGCCTGCTCTCCAGCAGAACCTCCCAATCATCGCGACTCTTACCACCCTCGGTACTCTGCTCGGTCTGTTTGGTACTGTGCTTGGTATGATCAAGTCGTTCCAGGCTCTGTCTCAATCAGGTGCTCCCGACTCTACTGAGCTGTCAACCGGTATTTCTGAGGCACTTGTGAACACCGCTACCGGTATCGCAACTGCTGCCCTCGCACTTATTTCTTATAACTTCTACACCAACAAGATCGATAACATGACCTACGCTATCGACGAGCTTGGCTTCTCTATTGTTTCTACTTTTGCTGCTACACACTAATTAATATTTATTGTAGCGAATTTAAATCAAAAACTTCTATTTTTTTTAATAACAAAGTATAACAATGGGAAAAGTCAAAATTAAGAAATCAAGTACAGTCATCGACATGACAGCGATGAGTGACGTTACCGTTCTTCTGTTGACTTTCTTCATGTTGACTTCAACATTCCTTCAGAAGGAACCTGTGCAGGTGATTACACCTCCAGCGACCAGTGAGCTCAAGGTGCCCGACGAGAAACTCGTGCAAGTGCTTATTGCTCCCGATGGCAAGGTGTATATGAATCTCACTGGTGCCAAGGATTCAACACAACTTTCTACCGAGACTTTCCGTACCGAGGTGCTTCAAGAAGCCTACGGTGAATACACCAAGACTCATCCAGGTGCGCCAAAATTGACCGTTAGACAAGCTAAAGAGTTTTCTAAAATCGGTACGTTTGGAGTAAAGATGAAAGATATTGCATCTTGGCTTAACTTGAGTCTTGAGAAACGAGATGAATTCTTGAAGGAAAAAGGCGGTATACCTATCGCTATGACAGTGGAAGGTACAAATAATGAATTTCAAATTTGGCTGCAAGCCATCAAGTCGGTCATGCAATCACATGGTCTTGGAAAAGACCTGATTGGCGGTCAGGGTGTTGCGGTCAAAGCTGGACAAGACTCTCCCTATAGTCTTGTGCAGGTGGTAATGGATAATTTACAACAAGAGAGGTTGAACAAGTTTGTCTTGATGACTTCACTTAAAGTTGAGGAGGAATAAGATATGGCAAAGAAAGATAAATCGCGTCAGAAAAAATTTGACACCCGTATCGACTTTACTCCTATGGTTGATATGAACATGTTGTTGATCACATTCTTTATGTTGTGTACAAC
>CAMVKS010000018.1 GCA_947167995.1 uncultured Prevotellaceae bacterium | reverse complement strand
ACTCATAAATCTACCCTTAATCGTGTATTGGATGATAGTTGCGGATTTTAGGTTATAATGAAGAAGATACTTTACTATATTGTTCTGCTGATGTGTTTCCCTCTGATGTCATTTTCAGGGCACAAGTATGAGTTAGCGAAGCATCATTACGGTGAGATAGAGACCAAAGACTTTCGGGTGCTGAGCGTTTGGGCATATAAACATTTCAATCTCATCAGGGCGCTTGATAATGAGGACACAATACTGGTAGTTGCTTTGAAATCAGGTCAGGATGAAGAACTGGTGGGCAAAACGATGAGAGATGTCAAATTGCGGGAAATGACTGCGTTTAGCATTCCATACTGGGAAATACATCCAATAATTGCTGCATTTGTTTGTGCCGGAGACACAATTTTGTTGTTCAATATAGAAGATCCGAAAAGAGAAAAGGTTTATCTTCAGGACAGCAACGCGTTTGAGTTTAAGACATATGAGAGAGTGGATTCTGCCACTTCTAAAATATCATTGAAAGAACTAATGAATGCCTCACAACAATAAAATATCACTCATCATCCTCCATGTCGAGCAGATTACGGTGAGTATTCTCAATGGCGAGAGGCGAGCCAACCTGTGCCAGCATCATCTCCTGATGCAGCAGCTTAACCTTTGATGCGGCCTTCCCACGTCGATAGCGCAGACTCACCTCAGTATTGTGGTCTGCAATGTCCGAGCGGAGTTGCTCTGCAGGGACTCCAAGAATCACTGCCATATCACTTATCTTCAGATATATTGATGCATACTGCTCAACCTGCTCTAACTCTTTATCTGTATATTCCATAATCAAACTTCTTTTTCTGAATTCTTGTGCAAGCCGAATACAGAGGCATGCTTGCATGAACTATGTTGAGGCGCCGCCAAGAATGCGCGCAGCGAATAGGTCATTGAGAGGAACCGAATGGTTAGTTATTAAATCTTGAATTTGAGCGTGGAGAGTGCCGAAGATGTCTTCATCTGTGGTTATCACTGCACTCTCACACCTGTTACCACGTGTTAGGTTTTGAGATGTTATGATACTCACCATTTCGCCACGCTCGCTTTTAGCCAGAAGTACCTTGCTATGGTTATCTGCTAAGTATGTGGTATCAATAACCTGCGTAATAAACGCCCATAATTTGAGCGTCTTGTTTGTCGCTTTGTGGTCAAGCACCAGGTTAAACTTGGTGACGAGTCCAGACTTCTCGATAAAGTAGAGACGTCTGATAAACTCCTCAGATATGGAGAACGAAGTCTGCCACACCTCCGACTTCCCCAGCTGCTTCAGTACCCAGTCGAGAATGTCTGCCACTTGCAAGGCATTTGAGAGATAAGCCTGATACGGTTTTTCACGTATCGGCTTCAAATAATCTCCTATGTCCGCATTGCGTCTCAATCAAGGATGCCAATAGCTTTCAACTCATTTGTGAGTTTATCAGTAGGACTAATCACTTGCCCATACCACGCGAGGATCTTACCCTTAAGTTCCTCTGTGGGCTTCTTGGCAAATCGGTTCTTGTTGAGGTTAATCATCCTAACAGCATTCTTGCTCTGCTCACGCAAGTCCTCAGTCAGAACCTGCTCACCATCTGCACCTGTGTAATGGTCATAGATTTCCCAATTTGAGTGCAGTTTCTTATCGAGAGCGATGAGTTCCTTGAGGAATGGGTACCTCTCACTGTCCGGGCAAGGTGCGCTATCAAGAGAAAGCGATCTCAGCTTCAGATGCAGTTCGCGCATCTTCTGCACGATGGAGAGGTTCTCGACATAGAGGGCCTGCACCTCATCAGGAAGCTCATCATGGTCGGCACGCTTGCCAGCCTTGAACTCAGAAGCTGGAGTGGTGTTAGTCTTCTCCAGATTACGCTTCTCCACGATTCCATCCACCTGTTTCTGCATCTGTTCCACCTGCTCATGAGTCACCTGCCTCAGTCTGAAAGTGAGGCGTTTCTTCAGCTGGTACTCGATGAACTCTTCACCCTTGCGAGTACGATGCATTGTCAAATTGCGGTACCAAATCTGGTTCCCAGTGAGCTTCAGCAGCAGCATTGCTCCCTCATTATAGTCACGTTCTGACGCAGGAGCATTCAGCCAATCTTGAATCTGTTTTGTAAAGTTATTATCCATAATCAAAGTTTATTATTTATGCAACTGTAGAATACCACATTCTTCTTGTACTTTGTGAGCAGCTTCTTCATTCCAGCGAGAGTCATCCCTGTCGTCACGAAGTCGTCAAACACAATGATGTTGCTCTCTTTCGGAAGATTGTTAAGCTCAAACACGGCGTTCACTCTTTGCTTGCTGTGACACAGTGCCACGTCCTCGTAGAACGGAATTCCAAGTGAGGCAGCTATGCGCTCACTAATCAGCGTTGCAAAGTTCTTTTCCTTGTGTCTTCGCTTAGGAGAAGTACATACAGCCCACGAGCCATCTGCAAGATGGTAGCCCAACGTCTCACTTATCACTGGAGTTATACTCTCAGCAAAGAAGGTGACCATGTCAGGATCACCTTTGATGTCCGTTAGTGTGCGGCCATAGACCGACTTCTTCCAGATTGAGATGAAATCAACGTCAGAGCGGCGAGTAAGGCTTAGCTTATAAGTGAAGTCGCAACGAGCTTCGACAGTCTTATCCCACGACTTGCGCTTGTTCACTGCGAACAAGTCCTTTGGCTGCGCTCTGGTCTGCCTTGATCCCAAATCGATGACGAGAGAACCCTCACCGACCTCAGGGAACGTCAATTCGCTCAGTGTTCCCCTCATATCGATGGAAGTCCTCTCGTCAGTCATGATTCAAGTGTCAAAAATCAAGGATCTGCAGTGTCTTCATCCGGGTCTCCATCTACTACGGGCTGCGCCTGCTGTTGGTCAGCATAGATGATACCATCCTCAGTGTCAATCTTACCTTGATAGAAAGGAGCTGGGCACTCATCGGTAGCTTCCACGTTAAGAGTTGTACTTGTGGTGCCAGTAGCACCTTGCCCTAGGTCTTGCGCCACTGTTGACTTCACCTGCCATTTCTCGCTCCCTACGACACGGAATTTGTTGCGTACAGTCTCCACGAGATATACGCAGTCGCAGTTGTTCACATAAGCAGAGAGAGCAGAAGCTTCAACACCCACGCCTGGGTGAACAGCTGTCAGCTTGTTCAACTGAGTCATGGAAGGGTATTCACCTTGTGCCTCACTAGTGAGCTGTGACTTGTCGGGCAGGATGTCGATGAACTTCCAAGTAGCGTCAGCCACCAGCTCGAAGTTTCCCGAATATGCTGCCGAAGTCAGGCGACCGTTCTGGTCACGTGTCAGAGTCGGCCATGAAACAATCTGGTCCTTGCTGATGTAGTAGAGCCTACGCTTGATGCCAGGCAGCTCAGGCGTGCCTTGGCACCAGGCAAGAGACCTCTGTATTGGAGTACATGTTTGTCTAGGCATAATGTTTCAGTTTTCAGTTGTCAGTAATCAGTTCAATATCACGCTGCTAGTTCAATCACCTTCATTCTGCGGTAGTCGATGCTCTCGAACTGCACGCCGAAGAACATGGTAGCGATGTAGGAGAGGATGAAAGGCTCATACTCCTTCACCATCACGCTCTCGATGTCGCTCATCTGGTCGAATCCCACCAGCATGTTACTCTTAGGAGTCACGTGTATGAACTTGCTGTCAGCCTTGTTGAACAGGGGCACGATGTGAAGTTTTCCGTTGCTGCCTTCCACGGTGTTCTGTCCGAACTGGTTGTAGTAGTTGATACCTGCATGAGTCAGCAGCATCGCCTCGTTGTACTTGTCGGCGAAGTCCTGCGAGCAGTACATGTTGAGTTCCTGCGCGCGCAGACGTGGGTCAAGAGAGTAAAGAATCTCTTTGGCGATGTCCAGAGCATTCGAGGTGGTGATTTCCTCCTCAAGTTTCATATAGTTCTTGTTTGCCTCACTGATGTTGTCAGCGTCAATCTCCATCTGTGTGATGGTGTCGAAACCGTCAAAAAGATCTTTCGTGGTGTCGCCATTGGCATTGCGAACCGCATTCCATATTGCCTCGTCAAGGCTGCTTGAGAGCCCTTTGGCGATAAGAGTCAGCACATGGAGCGCAGTAGGAGCTCTCATCTGGCCGTCACCCTTAGTTGCGGCATGATAGCCGAGGATAGTGGACGCTGCCGAGTTAGGCTCGAACTTGCAGTGCACCGAACCCATGAAAGTCTCCAGGGTGCGGTAGTCCACATTGAGGTTGAAGTCCGTCGAGCGGCTTGGCTTGTACGGACCAAACTGAGCGTCGCCGCTGATGGCCCCCACATTCTCCTTGTATCGGATTCCTGGGCGTGGCGTCATGTGCTTCAGAGTTTGCTCACAGCCTATGATGGGCATATAGAGCAGCTGAGGACGATATTTCGTGGCGGCTTCTTGAAAGTCGTGCAGATTAGGTGTTACATTTAATTGTCCTGCCATAGTGATTAGATTTTTACGGTACTTGATTATACATTTGTCGTGCGTTGTTCACCTTGTTGGCGAATTGAGCAAAAGGATTGTCTGCCTCATGTTGAGACTTGTCATCAACGACAGACTGGGACTTCTCAGCAGGAGCCGCTTTCAGTGCTGCCACCTGCTCTGTGAGTTCGGCGTTGCTCCTGTCACGATCGGCAAGAGCGTTCTCTACCGCTTGCATCTGTTCAATAGATAGCGTCACGCCGTTCTCACCCACGGCAAAGCCCTCCACATTGAGGACTTTGCCCAAGAGCGAAAAGGATTGTGTTTGGTTCATGGTTTCTGCTACAGAGTTACTAACGTTATTATATTTATTAACTTCTAATGGCTCGTCATCAGTCTCAGGCTCTTCCTCATCCTTTAACGAGCCTGGCTTGAACAGCGCGGCTATAGAAGCGAGGAAACGTGCGAACAGCGTTTCCTTGCCATCGGTAGGTACGTTTGGGATAGGCATACCAGCAGCTGCCATGGCCGAAGCCACTGCATCCGTGAGTACAGGCTTAGGTTCCTGGAACTCCGTAACCTCATCCACAAATCCCCATTCCAGAGCTTCCTTTGCCGACAGCCATCCACCTTCCTTCATGAGGTCGAGCAGATCTTGCTGTTTCTTGCTGCACTTGCCTGCATACATGGTGGCGATATTGTTGTCCAGCTTATTCAGGTCACGTATGGCAGCCTCACAGTTGTCGCGCACCTCAGCGAGCTGGTCGGCATTGAGGTTTCCCCACTCAAAGAACTCCGCGCTGCATTTGTGCACCAGGTACATTGCCGACGAGTCCATGGAGATATGCTTGGCACCGAGGGAGGCGACAGTCGCCGCGCTAGCGTTCATCCCCACGAAGTGCACTGTCACATCGCCATGCGCACGGAAGGCGCTGGCGATGGATAGTGCAGTCGCGAGCGATCCCCCCAGGCTGTCAATGAGAACGTGAACCGGTTTGTCTTTGTTCTTGGCCAGAACATAGTCCACATAGTTACGGTCGAAGTCGCATCCTCCGACGTAGCCTTTCAGATGAAGATTATAATTAGGTTGTGGCATAGTAAATTTGTTTTATGCCACAAAGTTATCCTCTATTAATAAGGTGGTAAAAGACGAATTATCTGCTGGTCACCACATTGGGATAAGAGATTTCAGAGCTTTGAAGGTCACTTCATAGGTCAGAACTGCAGGATCTCCGTCAGGGGTTCCTGTAGAGTGTGAGATTTTTATCACAGGATAAGGAGCCTCATGCAGTCCGACCAAGAAAGGGTGGTCATTCGTGTCGGTCACGATAAAGGCGACATGCTTGTTTACAGGCACAGGCGAGAGTGTGGCAAAGCGCAGAGTTGTAGTCTCTGTCCTTCCGTTTTTGTCATACTGAGAGACCGTAGCGCATGTTGCCTCTCCCTTGAGAATAATCGGAATAGGTGTTGTGAACACTCTCACCGGCATAGACGCGAGGCATTTCAAGTCGCAGTTCCGTTGGACAAGCTCGCACGGAACATAGGCTATCGACTTGATGCCAGGTAGAGCGTGTTGGGTTTCTTGTGATATCATGGCTAGTTGTATTTTCAATAAACGAAACAATCGTCTTTGTCGCAAAAATCGTAAAAGTCAGCTTTGTCGGTTTGCGGACAAAAATCACTCTGAAGTCGATGTCATTTTTTTCGTTTTTTTCTTCAGATATATTTCTCTCTTTCTCTGGTACCTTTTAGATATGGTACACCAGTTCGTGTCATCAAACTCAATCCCATGACATTCCATCCAGGCCTCTATCAGTTCCTTCAGCATTTTCGATTTCGGATGAACCTGATGAAGATCATTCCACAGCTGCACATCAAAACGGTTCTTTATGCACTTGTGCAGACATTCCACCGCTTTAGGCGGAAGATAATTGTAAATGCGTGGGTCCTTGCGCTTGAAGTAGGGGATGGCGATTATCAGATTCGCATCCTCTCTGCACTCATCAGGGACATCCTCCGGTTGTTTCGTCAGGAACAGTTGGAGGATGTCCGATTCAGCCGAGCCACGTGGAATTTCCACTGGCGAGGTTCCTCCCATCTCATGTGTAAACCACTGGGCTAAGTACGGCTCAAATTTAAGGTATATCAAAAAGTCGCTCATAGGTTTAGTATTCATGCCGCAAAATTACTTAAAAATCTCAATGCCAACAACTTGCGTTCAAATCTTGAACAAAATAATTGTGGAAGCAGGTTTCTGTGATACTTGGTTTCACTGAGATGCAAAAGAAAAGCCGCCCGAAGGCGGCTCAACATCAGCATTCAGTAAACATCAGCTAACTCTAAAGATGTAGCCATCTTGGAAGTCATAGTCATAGCGGAAAAGCTCGTCTGAATAGGCCGAGACGTCAAAGAAGCGTCGCAGATGCTCGGGCACTTCGTCAAGGATTCCCAGCTCGTCGATCAAGTTCTCGGTGAACTCTTCCTCACTGTCCCACTTGCCGCAGTAAGCCTCGCGGAACTCCTCGAATGTGACGTCACTGTCGCAACGAACATCCATGAAAGCCTCGAAGGCCTCGCGCTCGTCCTCGTCAAGCTCTGCGAACTCTTGGATTCTCTCGAAGGTGTCCTCACTCAGTGAGCCTTCATCATACCATGAATCGGGCCAGTTCTGCATGTCCTGGAACATGAACTCAGGGTCTTCCTCATCGAAAACTATGAGCCGGCACACCTGCATAAACTCGTCATAGTCGGCACACAGGGATAAATCAACCCACATACCATCTAAATTTCCACAGCTGTAGCGGTGGTAGGAACTGACGTACACGGCCGGATTGTCAGTACGGTAGTCAAACTTGAAGTCTGCCAAGTCCAACTCAGCCTCACAAACCTCTTTGAGATTGGAGGAGCTGGAGCTGCAGCTTTTTACAACTTGTTCTTGAACTTGGGTGCTGTCAGCACCGCTTGCAAACTCGAATGAAAGGGAATTGTTACTCATAATAAAGAAAATTTATAAGTGAAACTTCTTTGATCTTGTTATCGCTATCGCTTTGCTTTTTACACTGCCCGAAAAGTGCGACTGCCAACACAGAGAGTAAGGCTTGCAAGAGAAATACTACCCGCAGGTGTGGAGATTTCTCGCAGCAACGTAGCCTGGCCTTGCGTGTGAGGGAGACGCATTAACTTTGCGGCGTAAAAACAAAGTGAGCGATGGACAATCAAGTCAAAGAGTCTTTGGAATTTTCTTATGAGCAACATCCCTTTCTACTGCAAGTGGAGCGTCAAGACACACCCATGTAAAGAGCAAAAATTAATCTGAGAGTAGCAAAAACCATTTCTGCACTAAAACCCGAGAACCACGAAAAAACAATTTTTTTTCAAAAAAACATATACACCCACTAGGGCTTCCACAGTTTCCACAAATTCCACATCCCTGATTTTCAGAAAGATAGATTATGGCGTTTTGTGGAATTGTGGAAACATTTGTGGAAATCCAAAGTCAGGAGAAACTATGCTGAACACTTTTGTGGAAAATTGTGGAAGTTTGTGGTATGATACATTATTAGTTATTTTATTGATTTATAACATTGTGGAATATGTGGAAAGTGTGGAAAGAAAAGTCCTTAGGTTTTATCACGTTCGACACTTCCAAAAAATAAGCACCTACTTTCCCAAGCAAGTGCTTACAATCCAAATTAAAAATGTAAGAGATCTACATTTTCGCAAATCAGGGTATATTGTCATATGAGGTTGTATCTTCGAGGTTGATGTCGTATGACTCTTTTAGCATATCGTAGTCAAAACACATCACCTGGTCGAAGCCATATTTCTTCACATACTTCACGAAACCATTTGTTGAGTCTCTACGTTCCTCAGTCTGCTCAATACCATTGATTATTACCTTGTATCTCCATGATTTTTTCTTTCCGAAGTATGCAGGAGAGTTCTCAAGATAGTATACTAGAGATTGTGGAGGTATCAGGACCTCGTTGACTTGTCGTCCATGCATCTTATAGAGCTGGAAAATCCTGCTGTATCTCAGGTACAGTATTCTCTTTGTCTGAGGGAACACCATCTCATTGTTTCTGTTAGAACATTTCAGTCTGTCCTCCATGTCTATACGGTAGTCACATCCGTTCCAAATCTTGCCTTCCTGACGGAAGTATGACACGATGTTCCAGAAGTTTGCCAACTCATTGTTCGACTTTGTTTCCCTGTTCTGTGCCTTGACTCCCTCAATCACAATAGAGCGAATCTCATTGTAGTCAAACGGCAGTTGTATCACGTCTCGCAGAGCGTGGTATGCTGCCAGTACCACATACCAGTTGAACAGTATTCTGTCTTCAACGTTGGCCCCAGCGACCGCTGTTGTTATATCTTCCTTACAGAAGTTGAGGCTGCTCTTGAACTCCTGAATGAATTTTGCTCTGTATCTCAGTATCTGCAACGTGAGATGGGAGCATCCATGCTTGCGTATTTCAGTCAGTTCTGCGAACTTTTCCCTTGCCGCCGACGAGAATTCACTCTTAGAGTAAGACAAAAAAATAAAGCGTGAGAATAGGGCGATGTCGGCAGTTGCCATCTCCTGGCCGCTGATGATAACGCCACAATCCACTTTTGTGACCTCTCGTTTCTTGTCTCGATCCATATTCATTCGTGTACGTCCTGTGCCATCCCAGAGACCTTTCAGGAATTCACGCTTCTCCACTTCGATGAAGTTCTTGAACTCATCAAGGTGGACGAGCGCGTTGGCACACTGAGCCACAGCGTCTGCCAGTGCTGGAAGAGTGGAGTTGACGATATTTGGTGGAGTGTTCTCAATGATGAAGAATGACATCAGAGAGTGTCCAAGCTCAGACTTTCCCGATCCTTTAGGTCCAAACAGGTTCAAAATGGGGAAATTTTTTGTGTACCCGACTATCACATCTCGGAACAGTGTCGCAATCAGGAAGCACAGGCCCACTTTAGCGTTATTGCCGAAAACGTCAATCAGTCTTTTCGAGTAGTCATACAAAGAGATTGTGCCATAGTTCAGATGCACAAAATTCCTCTCAAACTGAAAAAACTGCGTGTCGTCCTTATATACTGATGAGAAGGCAGGTAAATAGAAATTTCCCTGTTCCCCAAGTCTCACGATACCCAGGTCATCCACAGGATGCCATTCAGTATCGAATATTCCATTGCCGAAGGCGTAAAAGCCTTGTCTCTGCCAACCGAGTTGTGTGATCTGTATTGCAGTCTCGGTGCTAAAATAAAGATGTTTCTTCAAAGCCATAAGTTGTTCATCTTTTGCGAACCATAGATAATTACCCAGTCCTTCGATACGTTGTTTGAACTTGGTCACTGAAACAAGCTCATCAGAACGTAATGGCACTATTTCAGACTGGTGGTTAACGTTAGTGATTTTGTATAGTCTTATTGGATTCACCATGTCCTTGATGTGGAACAATGGTTTGAGCACGAAGTTTGACCATTCTTTCGTCCTGCCATCGCTGTTGACCGATATGTAGCGGTATCCCTGCTCTTGGAAACCATATTTCTCCAGAAGGTCAAGGTTTACAGTGACGCTTGATTTGATGTCCGTCTCGGCCTTCTGTCTCTTTGCTGACTTGATGGCATTTCTCCACATTGCCTTTCCTGGCATTATTTTGTGGAGCGTGTCAATATACATAGACTGCTTAACGTCATCATTCACTGATGCTACGAGATTGGCGATAGTGACAACGGCATTACTCTTTTCATCTTGTGTCGCACCATTCTCAAAGAGTTTTTTCGCATACCACAAGATGAAATCTTCCTCGTTGATGTTGTCAAGAACCTTCTTACTCGTACAGTATGTGTCAGGATCATTCTTCTTTCCACCGGCTGCCAGAGGAATCTCTTTCACTGTGACCTCAAACCCATTCTTGAGGGCGAGCAGGGCGTTATTGATAACCGCTTTGATGCCTGTGCCATACGGTTCGTCAGGCTTTGGTGGGTCTGCATCTGGCAGGAAACATAGTTTTGTGGTCAACCTTTTCAGCATTTTCATCTGATTGTCGGTCCATGCAGAACCAAGAGAAGCTGCCACATTATTCGCTCCTATAGCCTGTAGCCTCAACACATCCGGTGCACCTTCTACAAGATAGCATTTGTTCTCTTTCACTGCAGCTCTTGTCGCCAGGTGTATTCCAAATACAGACTTGTCCTTATTATACAGTAGGGTGGAAGATGAATTCAAATATTTAGGCGCATCAGTATTGTTGCCAATATAGCGAGCAGTATAACCTATGACCCTGCTGAATCGGTCACGTATTGGAATCATGATGCGTTCACGAAAGAAAGCATACAGGTGCCCATCTCTTTCAGACTGCCTCAACAAGTCCATTTCCATGAGAAGTTTCGTGGAAATGTTGTTTGCCTCAGCATATCGGATTAGGAGTTGACTGTTCTTGGGCGCATATCCTATTCCGCATTCTTGAATAAAATCACTATTCCACCGTTTTACGGCATATGAATGTGCCCTTGCTGCTTCTTCATCGCTTGCCCTCAGCTGCCCCTCAAAGAAGCGTTGCAGCACTTCGTAAGCGATAAACATAGCCTCTCGCTTCTTGTTTTTCTCTATTTGTTCAGCCGAAGGCTTTTCCTTACTTTCTTCTAAGGTGACTCCGCACATCCCTGCTAACTCCTTTACCGCTTCTGGGAAAGTATAGTTGTTGTACTTCATTACAAACTTGATGGCGTTGCCTCCTTCGGCACAAGCTCCAAAGCAGTGCCAGGTATTTCGTGCCTTGTTCACGATGAAAGAAGGTGTGCGCTCGCTATGGAAAGGGCAGCAGCATTGGTAGTTGCTCCCTTTCTGTTTCAGGTCTGGTACATAGCGACCGACCACGTCAACTATGTCGACGCGGTCAAGAATGCTCTCTATTGTTCTTTCATCAATCATCAAAGTTTATGTCGAACTCTGGCAGATGTTCCTTGCCAACATAGCATTGGCCGTTGCTGTGCCACATTACACACCTATGGGCAGTCTCCCCATCGGGCTGCTCAATTTTCACGATGCCGGTCACATGATCAAGAACTCTCTTGCCCATGACATAATATACGGCATTGAATGTGATGCGTCTGTCTTTTTCTGCCGCATCTTCCCATTCCTTCACTGTGTGATAACTGTCAAATATACTACTCATTTCTAAAAAAGAATGCTTTTATATAATCATCAACAACTTTGTACTCCAGTTTAGAAAAATTCCCATTCTTCAGCTTATAATAGAATGTGCCGTAGGACCACCCGCAAGCGTCAATGATAGCTTCACGGAACATGCTCTTGTTGTACCTTGACAACTTACTGTAATAATGTTTCAAAATATTCATAAAAAAATAGTTGAAAATTTGTATAATTCAACAATAAGACTTAATTTTGCACAAAAGTAATATAAATTTTCCAAACAGTCTTATATAAAAGTAAGATTTTTTGAGAAAAAAATATCATCCAAATTAAAAATGTACAACGGAAAAATCATTAAAGAACTGTTAGACAGGAAGAATATCCCTTATGGTGATCTTTTGCGAGCCATAGGGATGAATCCTAAACAAACATCAGTTAATGCGCTGGTGACAGGTAATCCTTCTGCAAAACGGTTAGAAGCGATAGCGGACTTTCTCGGTGTATCTATTGACACCTTATTTATAAGAGAGGGTGTTGAGATGTCGACAGAGGAAGAACTGAAAAGTCTAAACATTACTCAACTGCGAAACCAGCTTGCCCACCTTCGTGAGCAGCTTCAATTCCGTGATGAGATGTTGAAAGAAAAGGAGGAACGTCTCCGTGAAAAAGAGGCCAGAATCCAGCTTTTGGAAAAATTAAATGATGTAATTTCTACAAAAAATTAAGGGTTTATTAACAGTCAGTCAGCGCATTAAAAGCATAGTGTACTCGGACAGTATAGGGACACTAGGTAGTCTAAAATTGCGTTTTTTGGCAATCTCCAAAAATGTAACTAATTGATAATCAAAAGGGGTTAAAGCCCTGATAATCAACGGAGAATCTTGTCCTCTCCGCCAGCGAGCAACCGACCACGCAAGTGGCCGGTTGTTTTGTTATGGCGCAGAACCAAGCTTGTTTGAGCAATTCGCCATAAAGAAAGAGGGTGTTTCAAAATTCTGGTTTAGTGCGTTTCGCGCAGAAATCCAACAAATCATCATAAATCAAACATCATTTAATTTGTTGGTATCAAGCAAATTAATTATATGTTGTATTTGGAAAAATTTGAATAATTTCTCACGCATAGCGTGACTCCTATATTTTGACACAGCCCCTTAAAGTCACCCCTCCCTACTCAAGATGCACGAGCGCATGCGAGTGAATCTTGTCCTCTCCGCCAAACAAATATGTTTTCGGACGATATAAGGACATATTTTTTAAAATCTCTCTGTTGCTCTCATCATTACAATCAGCTACGACTGCATGATGTTCATTCATTGTATTAACAATCTCCTTTTTATCAAAGACAAACCGATGTTGATTGTAAAATAATAGAAATAACGAAAAATTTCAACCGAAAAAGTTGTATAGTTATATAACTTTACTTACTTTTGCAACACGAGAAAGATAATCGCATTTAAAGGCTACTATCAAGAGTTCATGTCATCTCTTTCGGACAATGAGCGCAAAAAGATTATGCGAGCGTTATTACTATTTGAGTCTGAAGAGAAGATTCCTCATCATTACATCAAATATATTCGTGATGGTCTATATGAGTTCAGAGTCACTTATGGCAATAATGAATTCCGACTATTTTTTATCTATGATGGTGAGCAGGTAGTGGTACTTTTTAACTGCTTTCGTAAAAAATCTCAGAAAACGCCAAAGAAAGAAATTGAAAAAGCATTAAGATTGAAAGGAGAATACTATGCACAAAAAGGACAATCAAATATATGACGTAAGCGCCGAACTCGCACGTGAGTTTGGAGAAGTGGGCAGCGAAAGCCGCGAACAAGCAATTGCTCATGCTTGGGAAGAGTATAATGCACAAATTCTTCTTGAAGCAAGGAAGAATGCAGGTTTGACCCAGGCAGAGCTTGCTGCAAGAATTGGAGCAGACAAGGGTTATATTTCACGCCTTGAACGTGGTTTAACTATTCCAACGGTTTCTACCCTTTACAAAATTGCCGCTGCCATGGGACTGGTTGTGACTTTACAACCTGCTCAGTAACTTTGTTTTAGAATTGTTTTTCAGTGCAGTTTATTGGCTTTTGTCCATAGACAGCCTATAGACAGTAAATATTAGAAATAGGCCAAATACGGAGTTTTCATAAAAGCTAAGTTGCTGATTTCTCAATGATTGTTTTTTCTGATAATTAAGCGGAGAATCTTGTCCTCTCCGCCAAATCGGTGAAACGGTTGTGACGAAAGTTGCAACCGTTTTTCTGTTAGTGCCCACTCAAGGCTTTTGGCAATAATATGGTTGATTAAGCCAGCAGGCGGCTGTGCTTGCGGTATTGGGTTGGTGTCATGCCGGTACAACGCTTGAAGTAGCGGTTGAAATGCTGGCTGCTCTGGAATCCCAGGCGGTAGGCCACCTCGGTGATGGTGTCGTTGGTAGAGTGCAAATCTTCCTTGGCGATGTCGATAATCTTGTGCTGGATGAACTCCATCGGTGTTTTGCCGGTCTCTTTTTTCACAAGGTCTCCGAAGTAGTTGGGCGACAGGCAGCACTTGTCGGCAAAAATCTTGACCGATGGCAGCCCGTTCATGAAGATTGACTCCTTGTTGTGGAAATAGTCGTCAAGAGCCTGCTCGAATGTAGCCATAACGCTGCTGTTTTCCAACTCGCGCGTGATGAACTGGCGGTCATAGAAGCGCAGACAATAATCGAGCAACAGTTCAATGTTGCGGCAGATGAGTTTGCGGCTGAACTTGTCAATCGGGCGGTTGATTTCCTCTTTGATTTTCTCGATGCAGTCGAGATAGATTCCGCGCTCTCGCTCCGACATGTGCAGAGCCTCGTTCGACGAGTACTGGAAGAAGCGGTAATCGGCCATCCCTTTGGCAAGCGAGGTGCCGCGAATCAGGTCGGGGTGGAACAGCAACGCCACCACGTCGTGATCCAAACCCGGGATGGGTGTCGATGTCACCGTCTGCATGGGAGCGAAGCTTGTTACCGTACCGTCGCTGTAGTCATATTCCTTGTGGCCGTAAGATAGCAGGCAGCTGCGGGTGTTCTTCAAGAACAGGGCATACACGCCGTAGTGCCATGTCACCTCGTTGTCAATTAGCTCACGATTGGGCACATCCTTGAGATTGCACACTGTTACGAGTGGATGCAATGTCTCAATTCCCAAAGCATGGTTATACTGGTCGATATTGTCGAGTTTGAACTTCATTTTATTTTTAACGATAGAAGACTTCAAAATATTATACAATTGTCTGTGCTCAACTCTTCTTGACAGGGCGGATGATGCGTGCGGGGCTGCCTGCCACAACCATATTGGGTGGCACATCCTCGGTCACCACGCTGCCGGCCGCCACTATGGAATTCTCGCCAATGGTGATACCTGCAAGAACCTTTACATCGGCACCAAGCCATGCGTTGCGCCCCACTACGATGGGCTTTGTGAGAAGAGAATGGCGTGTGGCAGGGTCTTCGGGATGATACTCGGTGGCAAGAACGCAGTGTGGACCTATGAAGGCCCCGTCCTCGATGGTGATGCCGCCTATTGCCAGAAATGTGCAGCCAAAATTGACAAAGCAGTCGCGTCCAAAGCGAAGAGAGAGACCATAGTTGATGTTCAGCGGCGGGAACACACGCACGGTGTCATCAATCTCGCTCTCAGTGATTTGGCGCAAGTATTCTCGCACCTCTTCTTCGCTGTGGTAACCTGTGTTCATCTCGGCGCATAGGCGCATGGTCTTCAGCACATTGGCATACAGCTCATCGCTACCTACGTAGTCTTTTCCTGTTGGCTTTTTTTCCATTGCTAAATATTTTTACCCAACTCGTAAGCATCTTGCAACTTGGGGTTACCCTCAATGTCGCGAGCATCGTTGACACCGCCACAGAACAGGTGTCCTTTGAGAGTGGTTTTCTCATAGCAGTCAATCCAGCCCTGCAAACCGCTCTCGGCACGCTTTGGAGTGTATTCGTCATCCTCGGCGGCAGTTGTCAGCAGATAAATGTCGCGGAAACGGTAGTCCTTGGGGTACATGGCATTCATGCGGTCGATGAGCGTCTTCATCTGTCCACTCATCTCGTAGTAATAAATGGGTGTTGCCCACGCAACTACGTCGGCATTGAGCACGCTGTCCATGATTGCCGGCACATCGTCCTTGAAGACACAATTGCCCGTCTTCTGGCACGACAGGCAGCCAATGCAGAACTTGATTTCCTTACCTCGCAGCGAGATAAGTTCCACTTCGTGTCCTGCTGCTTTTGCGCCCTCGGAGAACTGCTCGGCCATAGCATGACTGTTAGAGCCGGGGCGCAGGCTTGTAGAGATAACAACAACTCTTTTCATATTTTATTTCAAGTTTGCTTTAAAGAATGATTCCATTTTATCGTAAGGGATGCGATTATTCTTGTCATCGTAGAGGTCGGTGTGTACGGCTCCCGGAATAATGAGGATTTCCTTGTTGCCTACCGTCTTGCTCTCGCCCTCGACGTGAACGCCTGTCATCTTCTCGAAGGCATACTCGCTGAAGTAGCGGCTGTGGGCCTTCTCACCGTGAATGAGCAGGACGGGATTCTCTATCTCGTGAGCCCAGGCGAGCAGAGGCTGATTGAGGAACGACTGGCAGCCGGTCACGTTCCAACCGTCGGTGCTGTTGCCGCTGCGCTCATGGTAGCCACGTGGGGTTTTGTAATAGTCATAATAGTCCTTCACAAAGAATGGTGCATCGTCGGGCAGAGGGTCGATCACGCCGCCTGCACGCTTGTAGCTTCCGTTCTTGTAATCTTCGGTACGCTGGGCGGCAAGAGCCTTGCGTTTCTCGATGCGCTTCTCTTTGGAATCCTCGCTGGCGAAGTAGCCCTCCACATTGACCTTGCTCATGTCATACATTGTTGATGCTACAGTGGCCTTGATGCGTGGGTCGAGGGCAGCGGCATTGATTGCCATGCCTCCAAAACCGCAGATGCCGATGATGCCAATGCGCTCAGGGTCGACATTCTCCTGCACGCTCAGGAAATCAACTGCCGCGAGGAAGTCTTCGGTGTTGATGTCGGGCGATGCCATGCGACGTGGCTCACCTCCACTCTCGCCGGTGAACGATGGGTCGAATGCGATGGCAATGAAACCTCGTTCGGCCATGTGCTGTGCATAGAGTCCGCTTGACTGCTCTTTCACGGCCCCAAATGGTCCACTCACGGCGATAGCCGGGAGCCTGCCTTGGGCTCCCTTTGGAGTGTACATGTCGGCAGCTAATTCTATGCCGTAGCGGTTCTTGAACGTGACCTTCTTGTGGTCTACTTTATCACTTTTAGGGAATGTCTTGTCCCATTCTTGGGTGAGTTGCAAAGATGTATTCATTATTTCTTCGTTTTGTTGATTCTTGCTGTATGAAATGAAGGTTAATCCAATGATGGTTAGAGTTAAAACGAACTGTCTCATGATTTATTTTTTTGTTGCAATTTTTTTAATTCCGTTTTCGATGTAAATGCCAGTTTCGGGGACTTGTCTTAAACGCTGTCCGTTAAGGTTGTAAATGCCTTTTAGGGCATTGTTTGAATCAATATTGACATCTTCAATGATGGTCGATATTGCCGAGTAGTTGATGTCGGTGAGCCAGTTTTGAATCAAAGTGGCACGGTTGCCATGATTGGCATTGTTGATCCACAAAGCATCACCCATCCAGTTGGCATCTGGAATAAGGCGTTCGGCATCGGCCACTACACCGCTGATTCCACTGCTGTGACTCGATACAATGAGTCCTACATTCTTGCCAGCCATTTCGGCGCCATGATGGAACAGATAGGTTTGTAGAATGGCTGCCATCTGGCTCCACCATAGTGGTGTGACAATGATAAAGGTGTTATATTCGTCAAGAGAAGTTGAGACAGGATCGATTTCGGGGTAACTGTCGGCACTGTTGGGATTGGCGTTGATGGTGTTAAGCAGTTGCATGCCTATTGCGTAGCCGTTGGCCTCATATTGTTGATTCTTGTCGGCAGGATAGATGCGCAGTACGTCGGCATCAATTTGTGAGGTCAGCGTCTGTACAATTTCGTGGCATTTATTAGTGTAGCTATAATATATCACGAGTGTGTTGCTGGTTGGTTGAGTGGTGGCTTGAAGCGACAGAGTGACCTCTATATTGCTCTCGCCAGCCTTCAGGAATGAGCGCAGCTCGCTCTCGTTTAACGCGTCGATGTGTCCCAGGCGTGTGTAGCTCCATGAGTTGCTGCCGTACATCAAGCAGATGTTGCTGCCGTTGTAGAGAATCACATCACCTGGCTGTGCGGTGATCTGTTCATTGCTCGTTGGCAATGAGAACCCTAATGCGCCCCAAATCTCAAACCCTCCGCTTGAGTTGAGCGTTACCGTGACATTGCCATCCTCCAACCTTGCCACTAAAGCTTGTGTGGCAGCGTTGTTGTAAAGTGTCACAGGCTTTGACACTCCATCGATGGTGAGATACATCTTTTGAGACATGGTGGTTTGAGCCACAGCCTCGTTGCCCTTGTTGCAACTGCTCATGAACATTGCGAACATAATCATCAGAATTTTGGTAAACGTCTTCATATTGTGTCTTTTTTTGATTGATAACCAATAAGTTTTATCGAGTACAAAATTACTTGCATTTTTATTGTGATTATGTGACCATTTTACCGAAATTTGTGCTCCATTTACTGAAACTGCGATTTTTGGAATGAAACAGCGTGACGTTTAGCGGTTGGTTAACCCCGTGAGGGGAAAACCAACCGCATTATGAATCTTATGAGCTTATAAATACTTGTGATTTAGTTCCAGTATCCCACTACCACATAGATGCGACCTGTTCTGGTGGGTGTTACTCGGTAGAGAACTCCGTCGGCGAGCCACAAACGCTCTCTGTTGTAGTTAACGAAGCGGCCATTTACGGGACATACAACGAGTCGTGTTCCGATTGCCGGACGATGTACCATCCTGTGGTGTCTTGGTGGACGATTGTCATGGTGTCTTGGGGCAACTCTCGGTGGATGCTGTACATGGTGTCTTGGAGCAACTCTTGGTGGATTATGATCTCTGCCGCGTGCGTTTGCCGTGATAGGCATCAACAATGCTAAAGCGGCTAATGCGATGAGTAATTTAGTTTTCATAATTCTTAAGTATTATGCCAAGACCTTGGTCGTGGCTGGTTAAACAATTCGGTTGTCTTTGTCTATTTGATAATGAATTATGTCGAAAATCGGGAAAAACTCGGTCTACTGTAGATTAATTGCAGATTATAACAGACAAAACCGAAAACAGAATAGACAAAACAAGGATTATCGCTTTAAACCCACGTTGCTTATCGCTATGTTTAAAAGCTAATCGGCCATTAAGTCTGAAGAACGACCTAATGACCGATTCGGTTGGGTTAATACAGCAATAAAGCTGATAAACCTTTATGGAATATCTTGATTACAAAGCGAGACGCAGGCCACGGGTGTTGCCGCGAGCGTCTGGGTTCTGCGGCTGGCGGTAATACACTATCAGGCTATATGCGTATTTGTTTGTACAAGTGCCACCACGCTTAGCGCGTTGAGTTCCTGTTGCTGGTCCTGTGGGGTTGGTGAGTGGCTCTGCGGTAGAACTATAGGTGGCAAACCAGTCATAGCACCATTCCTCAACGTTGCCACACATGTCATAGATTCCAAGTTCGTTGGGAGCCTTAGTTGCCACGGTCTGAGTGCCCCAACCATCAGTCCACAGTGTAGATGAAGGAAGAGTCTCTTTCCACCAAGCCACATCATTGACGTTCTCACTGCCAGCATACTCATAACCATGAGTCAGGTTTCCACCGCGTGCAGCAAACTCCCATTCGGCCTCGGTAGGGATGCGGAAGTTCAAGCCTGTCATCTCATTGAGTTTTGCACAAAAAGCCAAGCAGTCGCCATAATTCACAAAGTCAACAGGTCGCTGGAGATTGATGCCTGCGTCCCATGAATCATGATTAGAGTGCAAATCGGCATTTCCATATTCATTGAAGTAGCTTGGATTTGATCCCATCACAGCCACCCACAACTCCTGAGTGACCTCGGTTTGACCAATGCTATAGGTGCTAAGCGTTACCTCGTGGGCTGGATAAGCGTATCCCACTTGCTGGTCAACTCCCATCATGAAAGTGCCACCTTCCACTTCCACCATCTTGAATGTCACACCATTAACGGTGTACTCGGTCACTAGTGCAGGTGGTTCCTCATTGCCACCAAGAATGATGTTGTAGATGATTGTGATGTCGGCAACAGTGACAAAGCCGTCACCATCCACGTCGCAAGTGGCGAGGAAAGTCTCGTCTTCATTGAGAAGATAATTGTAAATTGCGGTGGCATCAACGACAGTCACGTCGCCGTCACCGTTCACGTCGCCATAGACCGAGGCATTGACAGCCACGCTGCAGGCGACAATAGCAAAAAGTGTAAGTAAAAATTTCTTCATAATTATGTTGTTTTATAAATTAATGATGGTTAGTTTTTCGGTGGTGCAAAGATACTATTTTTTACAAAAAAAGTAGGATAGATTATAAAAAATCATATTTCACATCCCACAGGTAGAGAGCGTGTGCCGGCATTGAGGTGCCTGCCGCGCAACGGTCTTTTTTCTCGATGATGTCACAGAAATCGCTGACCGAGATTTTGTGGCTGCCCACGTCGACAAGAGTGCCCACGATGGCTCGCACCATGTTGCGCAGGAAGCGGTCGGCGGTGATGGTGAACACCCATTGCTCAACATTGCTGTCGATGCTGTCGTAACGCTCCCACCGAGCCTGGGTGATGTGGCAAATGTTGGTCTTAACATCGGTGTGCAGCTTGCTGAACGAGGTGAAGTCTTCATAGGCCATGAGGTGCTGGGCAGCCTCGTTCATGAGCTCGAAGTCGAGCTTGGGGTTGCACTGCCAGCTCGTGGCTCTGAGCAGTGGCGACTTGGCGGTGTGGGCAAAGTACTTGTAGGTGCGGCTTGTGGCATCGAAGCGTGCATGTGCCTCGTCGTGCACAGGAATCACCTGGTTGATGGCTATGTCTTGCGGCAAGATGCCGTTGAGGCTACGCGCAAGCAGTCTCAAGTCGGCTACGGGTTGTGGAGTGTCGAAATGAGCATACATCGTGGTGGCGTTCACTCCGGCATCGGTGCGTCCAGCTCCCGTGATTGGAGTGTCGTGCCGCAGCACCATTGCGAGAGCCTTCTCGATGGTCTCCTGCACGCTCACGTCGCGGGGCTGAATCTGCCACCCATGATAGGCGGCTCCCTGAAACGATATTTTAAGAAAATAGCGCATTGTCACTTTTTCAAGATAAACATGAATGGAACGTCGAGGCGCTCGGCCCAGAAGGTCTCCATGTGCTTGTGTCCTTCAAACACGCGGCTCATGAAGTGGTCGCTGTCCCAGCCCAAGCCGGTTATCATTGCGTCGAGCTTGTCCTGAGTGGGCTTGTAGGTGCCGTCGAGTTCCACATCGCCGCGATCCATATAAAGCAGGGCGCTGTTTGGGGCGGGCAGACGATCCTTGGCATATTCACGCAGTCCCTGTGCCCAAGCCTCGCTGTCGAACTTGGCATCGAAGAATTGCATCGAAGAGTGGGTCGACATGCAAATCGCGCCGCCAAACACCTCGGGATATTCGCACAAGGCATAGAGCGAAATCAAGCCTCCCATGCTCGAGCCCATCACGAAGGTGTGCTCGCGGCTGGTGAGTGGCTGGTAACGCTTGTCGATGAAGGGCTTGAGTTCTTGAACAATGAATTGCAGATATTCATCGCCCTTGAACTGCATCAGGTCTACGTCAAGGCGCTTCTCGCGAGGCACGTAGGCATAGCAGCCTGTGGGGAAGTAGTCGTTGAGACGGTTCTCGGTGTTATCGATGCCCACGACAATGCATCGCCTGATGGCTTGCTGAGCTATGAGCTGTCCCATCACCTCGTCGACTTTCCACTCCTGGTGGTTCCAGGTGGTGGAGGCATCGAAGAGCATCTGTCCATCGTGCATGTAAAGCACGTCGCACTCTTGGCCTGGGGTGTAGCCGTCGGGCAGCCACACCGTTACGTTGCGTGGCTCGATGTATTGCGATTTAAATTGTGCGAAAGTTTCCAATGTACCTGAGCTCACCTCGGGTTGTGCCGGTTCCTGCGCCATAGCGGTGATTGCGCAGCACAGTAAAGCTGCCATGATTGAAAATATCTTGATTTTCATAGTAAAACGTTATTTTTCTGCAAAAATAGAAAAAATATTTAGTCTTTTTACTATATTTGCGGTGAAAAAAGGTTTGAAAACTAAAAACTTGCTACTATGAATGACAATCTATCACGCAATACTATCAGGCTCTTGCCTGCGCCTTTGGTGTGAATCCGCTGAGCTACTGCGAGTCGTCGCTCGACATGTCGCAGCAGGTGAAGGCTCGCAAGTGCGCCATTGGTGACAACGAGATTAGCATATCGCCCACGGGCGACGTATATCCCTGCCAGTTGCTGCACATGGACCAGTTCCTGGCAGGAAACGTGCACGAGCAAGGGATAATCGACATCTATCGCAACAGCGAGGCACTCAAGCGATGTTCTAACCTCGATGTCGACAACATTGAGAAGTGTCGCGACTGCGCCATCCGCTACATGTGCGGCGGCGCCTGCCGTGCTCGTGGCTTCTACGAGACCGGCAACATTGCCAGCACCGGCGACTTCTGCCACTACGAGATGGAAGCTTTCCTTGATGGCATTACTAAGATTTTTTCGGTCAATGCGTTGTGACAAACAGTTATAAGTGTTTAAATGTGAAAATACTATGAAGAAGTACAAAGAGAGAATAAAGCGTTTCAATCAATGGCAGGAGAAACCGTTTGACTATGAGTTTGCCACATACGATGAGCAGCATTGCAACAACTGTGGTCACACATTCAAAGGCAATTACTGCCCCTATTGCTCGCAGAAAGCTGGCGAGGGCGATATCGGCTGGAAAAGTGTGAGGCAGAGCATGTTGGATATTTGGGGATTAGGGTCTCGCTCACTTCCCAACACCATCTTGCAACTGTTGCTGCGTCCTGGCTTTTTAATAGGCGATTACATCAGTGGCAAGCGCCAGGTGAGTTTCCCGCCTGTGAAGATGCTGTTCATCGTCGCCGTTGTTGCGGTTTTTTGGGCTTATTACATTCTGCCTTTGTTTTTGGGCGAGGACTTTGATATATTTGGTGGTAAAGTCGATATGATCAAAGGGTTCACATCGTTTACTAAGGGTTATTTAGTATGGGTCTATCTCATAATGTATCTATTATTTATATTGCCCACATGGGTCATGTACCGATACTCGCCTCGCCACACTCGCCACACGCTGCCACAGGGATTTTTTATCCAAATCTTTTTGTTGGTGCTTAATATGGTTGTCACTTGGATAGTATTGACTCCTTTGGTTTTTTTGAACTACAGTGTCTATATTTCTTCTTGCTTTATTGTGCTTATAATTTATTATTTTATCGCCTATAAACAGTTGTTTGGCTATGGGGTGTGGGGGACGTTATGGCGGTTAGCCGTTGTCTTATCATCTACTATATACATGATATCGGTGTTGACTTTTTGTATATTTGAGGTTGATTCCAGTGTGTTGGGTGCTGGGGAAAGCAAGTATTATCTTGCTGGAAGTTCAGCATTGTTAGCAGCACTGATTTTGGCAATTGGCTGGGGAATTAATCTGCTTGCTACGAGAATAAAACGCAAGAAAGACAATTAAATTGACGAAAAAACTATCAATTATGGTGGTGGATTGGTGTTTTTTTTCGTATCTTTGCAGATGTGTTTTTCGATTTAAAACAAAAACTGCAGTAATTAACTAATTAACTCATTTTGATTATGAAGAAACTATTGGCAATTCTGTTTTTGATTGTACCATTCATCTCATCGGCTCAATATGCTTTTGATGAAGTTTTTTATTTTGACAACAACAAGAATGTTTGGGTACAAATTGAATCATCGGGCAATTCTTACTTGACCTTTAGAGATGGTAACAATGTGGTTTTTGAATATTATAATGCTAAGGTTCAGAAGAACTACAGTTTAGGAAGTTCCTGGCTGGAGTTTGTGAAAGGCTATGCCGCTACTCTCAAGATGGCTTCTATCAAGTGTGTAGATGATTATACTTATTTCGGCGTTACAGGATTTGGCGATGACAATTTTTCTTTCTCGACAAAAGATTATAACAAAACAAGGCAAAACAAAGAAAAATACGATGAATTAAGGTCGCTGTTGAGATAGGGGGCTTGTTTGAAAATAAATAGGTGGCTGATTTACCTTTGTGGCAATCAGTCACTTTTTTTATGGGCCGATAATCTAACGTTAAACTTGCTTAATCGCTTTGGCAGTGTGATATTAGTTATTATCTTTGCAGTCAATAAAAAACTAATAAATAACGCAATAACTATGAAATTCATTAAATATCTTGCCGTTGCAGTAATGGCCCTGGTGATGGTTTCTTGTTCGGACGACGAGCCCAAGAGCACATTCACCCGTGAGTTCAACATGATCTATCCACAGCTGCCTGCTGGTCACAAGTTCATTAAGAAGATAGAGCGCAAGTATGACCGTGGTGCGACAAGTGTAGCAACAGCCGAATATGACGGCGACCATTTGAAAAGTGTCAATGTGGTGAACCGTGATAATGATGGAGGCCTTCTGAGCGAGGAAACAATACACTTCGACTACAAGAATGGCGCAGTGTTTTGTGACAAGAGCATTCAGGATGTGACCTATTCCTTTGAGGTCAACAACAAAGGTTCTATCTACAGCCTGAAAAATGAGAGCTCCAGTCGCACCGCCGCCACGTTGCAATATGACTACGACAATGAGATCGAGATTGCTCAAACTGTCACTCCCACCTCGAGCGATGTGACAAAAGTTACATGGGAAAACGGAAACATCATGAACTGGGTGAGCACTGGAATCAACAAGAAAGACAGTGTGGCCTATGAGTATGGTGAAGGTGCTCCCCTTAACAAGGCATGCCTCGATGTGATTGGCAATGAGACGTTCACGTTCACCGCCTTTGTGTGCGCCATCATGCGCAATGCGGGCCTGTATGGTAAAACGAGTGCTTATCTGCCCACTGTTTTGAAAAAAGGCTATGATCACTCACAGCATGTGAACGATGATCCCACCGCACCTTTTGAGCTCAAGCGCTATGTTGTCACCTATGTGCTCGATGCCGAGGGGTATGTGACCAGCTATACCACCAACGAATCGCCAAAATACACGGTGACAATTACCTATAAGTAATCTTTTTTAAAGCTATTTTATTCTCACTCTTCATCCATTGTCACCGCGCGTGGCAGTGTGATGAGGCTATGGTCGATGTCGATGCGATAAGGCTCGCCTCGCCTGCCTGTGATGCAGTAGTGGTTTAGGAGTTCCTCGTTGAGGATGCATGACTTGAGGCATCGTTTAATCTTTGAGATATACTCGTTGAGTGTGTTGCTCATGGGGTCGAGCAGGTTGTCGATGGCCTGGCGTGCCCTTTCCTCGTTGCGTCCCGGCATGACCATCGAATAGATGTTCTCGATATTATGGCGGTAGTTGGCGATGTCTCTTAGGGCTATTCCCTCATGGCTTTTTAGGAAAAGGATGTAGATGGCTCGGCACATCGCCGGCATCTTCACCTCGACCTCGTTATAGCTTGGCAGCACAATCTTGAGGTCGTTGTTCACCACTATGGGACTTAGGTTATCTTTATTGCCGATAACGATTTTTCCTTCGAGCAGAGTCTGTATGAGCTGTGAGGGGTCGGCATGAAATCTTGTCACATAGTCCAGGATTTGTGCTCTAATTGCATTTAGTGCATCCTGTTTGTCTTTCTCGATGTTGTCGATTTCGATGTCTTCCTTTTCGCTGAGTGTTGTCTCCCGGTTTTCTATAAAAGCTGCACTATCCATCCCCATTGAATAGACTATAGAATCGGGAAGCCTTCGGCTGTGTAGGATGGCACTTCTTTTAACATTCCTGGGACTGGATCTTGGGCCAGGGAATCCTTCGATGAGCAAGTCACCCATGGACTGGCTCATCACGTCGGTTATATTATGGATGAAATGCTTAATATAGACATTTTGGTGCAATTCTTCGCTTGGCAATCTTATAATCGTTGAGGCCAATTTTCCGCTATTACCGATATTGAAGCGTAGGGCAAGTAGAGTCAAATCATCTACATCTGGGCTCTCTATAACCTTTATTTCAAACCTTGTAATCTTGCGGATTAAGACATAGATTGATTCGATCTCACTCTCTAATGAGTTATAATCTAAAGTCTCGGGCACGAGAACATAGACAACACCATATTGCAGTTTCTCGTTGGGGAGAAGTTTTTTGATAATAGAATTCATGGGGATGTTTTTTACAATAGTATATCACAAAAAAAACAGCAAAAAGTGTGCCAAGTTCTTCTCGCCTGACACACTTTGAGATAAAAACGCAATTATTTCTTTTCGAAGAAGTTAAGAGAGCGTTTTTTCAATATTTCCTTTTTCTTGTCTACGTCGATATTGCGGCAGCTCATGATAGGCATGACGTCTTTCATGAATGCTTCACGCGAGCTTTGAAGGTTGTCAAACATGTCGGAGGTGCCGCGTTCAGTCTTCTCGAATCGCAGCTTGTTGTCTATCGAGAGCGAATAGGACACAGTCTCCACATCATGGTCGGCTCCGATATAGGCAAAGAGCCATCCCTCGCTCTTGTAGGCCTCGATAAGGCTCTTGATGGCCTTGTGGGAGTATTCCTTTGAAGCGTTCTCATAGCCATCGGTGATAATGGTGACGCTTGCAATGGCGTTTTCCTCATTCTCCATGAGCTTGTGAATCTTTGTAATGGTGTTGCCTATGGCATCGTAGAGCGGAGTCATGCAGCACGGCATGTAGTCTCGTGTTGTGATATTCTCCACTTTATGGATGGGGCATTGGTTGTAGATGTTCTTTATTTCACATCCGCAGAATGCCACCAGTGTGAGCTCGTTGTCTTGTTCGGGGTGTTTTTCTTGGCTTCGCTTGATGGATGCAATAGTTTCGTTCACTCCCTCAATGGCTTGACGTGCGATACTACTCATTGAACCGCTCTTGTCGAGGATGATTACATTGTAAACCTTGGTACGTTGTTTTGTTTCCATAATAAATGTGTTTTGAAATTAATAAATGCGGTGTAAAAGTTTCACACCGCAAAATTATATTGCAAAACATCATTTTCAGGAAAACGACAACCTTGCAGTCTTCTTCGTTTTGGGTAAGTGGTTGTTATTCAATCATTTCCAAAAATCGATTTTCGTCGATAATGTCAATGCCAAGCTTCTGCGCCTTCTCGAGTTTGGCAGGTCCCATGTTGTCGCCGGCAAGGATGAAACTTGTTGCCTTGCTGATGCTGCTCACGTTCTTGCCGCCGTGTTGCTCAATCATAGCTTTGTACTCTTCGCGCGAATGATGTTGGAACACACCACTAATCACTATTTTCTTACCTTCGAGTTTAGTAGTTCGGTTGGCTAGTTCCTCTTCGCTGAGTGCCATTTGCAATCCAGCCCATCGCAACCGCTCCACGATGTCTCGATTGGTGTCGACAGCAAAGTATTCCACTATGCTTTGAGCAATCTTGGGGCCTATCTCGGGGATGGCGGCAAGTTCCTCGGCACTCATCTCCATCAAGCGGTCGATGTTGTGCACGTTGCGGGCAAGCACCTTGGCGGTGGTCTCGCCCACAAACTGGATAGACAGTGCATATATCACCCTCTCAAACGGCACTTGCCGTGACTGCTCGATGCCACGCATGATGCGTTGTGCGCTCTTGAGCTGGAAACGGTCAAGCCCAACGAGTTTTTCCACTGTGAGGTCATAGAGGTCGGCTATGTTGTTCACCATGCCGCTCTCATGGAGCTGAACTGCGACCTCCTCGCCAATGCCGTCGATGTTCATGGCATGGCGGCCCACGAAGTGCTCGATGCGTCCTGTGATTTGAGGTTTACATTCCCACTTGTTGGGGCACACCCATGCTGCCTCACCCTCGACACGCTGTAATGGAGTGCCGCACACCGGGCAGTGGGTTACAAACTTAACCGGCTCGGCACCCGGCTCGCGCTGCTTGGTGTCGACACCCACGATTTTGGGTATTATTTCTCCGCCTTTTTCCACATAGACCATGTCATGGTCGTGGATGTCGAGCTGGCGTATGATGTCCTCGTTGTGCAACGATGCGCGCTTCACTATTGTGCCACTCAGCAGCACGGGCTCAAGGTTGGCGACAGGGGTGATAACGCCTGTACGTCCCACCTCAAAGCTCACCGACTTGAGCTTGGTGCACTCTCGTTCAGGCGCAAACTTGTAGGCGATAGCCCATCGAGGCGACTTGGCTGTAGCACCCAAGTTGAGCCACTGTCGCAGCGAGTTGAGCTTGAAAACGAGTCCGTCGGTGGCTACAGGCAGACTCTTGCGGTCTTTGTCCCAACGTGCTATGAAATCGGCCACGGCATCAATAGATTCAAGCACTTCGGTATGGGCTACCTTGAAGCCCCAAGAGCGCACGGCGTCCATAGCTTCGGTATGGGTGGAATAGGGCAGGTTGTCGCCGAGTAGGAAATAGAAATAGGCATCAAGACCACGTTTTGCCACCTCGGCACTGTTTTGCATCTTGAGGGTGCCTGCGGCAGCGTTGCGTGGGTTGGCAAAGAGAGGTTCCTCGTTGAAGGCACGCTCCTTGTTCAAGCGCTCGAAGCTCGCCCAGGGCAGCATTATCTCGCCGCGTACCTCAAACTTGGGTGGATAATCAGTGCCCTTGGGCAGTTCCAGCGGGATGCTGCGTATGGTGATGACGTTGGCAGTGACATCGTCGCCACGCACACCGTCGCCACGTGTGACGGCACGCACCAGGCGTCCATTCTCATAGGTCACCGAGATGCTTGTGCCATCATATTTCATCTCGCCCACAATTTCCACTGGCTCGCCGCCCAAGCCTTCCTTGGCACGTCGCAGGAAGTCTTGCACCTCCTCGATGCTGTAGCTGTTGCCTAATGACATCATGGGGCGCTCGTGCACCACCTGCTTGAAGCCCTGACTCAGGTCGCTTCCCACACGCTGTGTGGGCGACAACGGGTCGGCCATCTCGGGATGCTTTGCCTCCAGGTCCTGCAACTCGCGCATCAGGTGGTCAAATTCCTGGTCGCTGATGGTGGGCTGGTTGAGCACATAGTAGTTGTGGTTGTGGCGGTGAAGCGTCTCTCTCAGCTCTATAATGCGTGCCTCATCGCCAGCGGGAAGCTGGGTTTGCTTCACCTGCTGCTCGTTGTTGTTCTCTAACTCAAGATTGTCGAATAGACTTGGCTGAATCTGCATTTTTTCCCTTTATTTCATTGTAGCCATCACTTGCTTGATAAGGGCGACGTTGAATTGCTCGATGCTGGTAAGGACTACGGGTTTGTTACTCTTCTTGTACCAGGGCTGCTGGTCGAAATATTGCTGGTTGGCAGCACTCCTGAAGGTGTCGCCATGGCGTGCATAAATTTCGGCGCGCATGAGTTCGAGAACATCTTTTGGGAAGAGTTTCAATAGCTCATGTGTGAGAGGCATCATCGAAGCGAAAGCCCACTTTCCGTCGACTCCCTGCCAGGGGCATTGTACCTTGGTGAGCACGTTGAGGCTGCCAGTGTCGAGCCTGGGCGAGTGGTCTACAAACCTCTCGTCGAGAGTTACCTCCACTTCCAGTCCCTGCTTGGTGAGTTTCAACGCCCATATCATAGGTCCCATCAAAGCTCCGGCTCCTCCGCCTCCAGGCATTTTGTCATAATTTGGGCTGCTCGGGTCGCCATGACTAATCCTTCCCGCGCCATATTCAATGTAGATGATGTTATCTTGGGGATGCAAGAAAAACCGGTAGATTCCGGGATCGGTGTTGTACTCTTTCCCGGTGTAGAAGTCTTGTCTTATTCCAAACACCGAGTTCTCCTCGTCGTTAATCATGTAGTTTCCTGCCAGCATGTAGTGAAGGAATAATGTCCATTGCCCGTTGTTGGCTTCATCGTTGGTGATGCTGTAATAGGCTCTCACAGGTGCCCCTTGTGGATTGCGGTAGACAAGCATGGTGTATTCACCCAGTTTTTCGACGGTGACAAAGAGAGTGGGGTTGCCCGAAACCTTTATCTTGTTGCCGTTGATTTTCATCTCGTGAGGTTCAATCATGTCGCTTGTGGGCTCCATCAAGCGGTTGAATCCTGCTTCGATTACTTTACTCTCCCAGTCGTAGAAAGTAGAAAAGATGAATCGTCCATCGGTCCACAGCTGCTCAGTGTCGCTGGTGAGAATAGCCTTGGCATTGAGCTTCTGAAGCTTGTCGTTCTTGTGTTCCATTTGCGATTTGATACCCTCTTCAAGCCGAGCCTCAATTTGGCTCAGGTCACACCAGTTGAAGCGAAGATCGTTCTGGGCCTTCATGCATGTAGCCAGGGATATTGCAAAGAATGTCGCTATAAAGAGTTTACGTTTCATAGTAAAGAGTTTTTGTGATTAAGTAATGCAAAAATAATGCAAAAATCTTGAGCAGGCAAAAAAAGATGCTTTTTTTGTCATTATAAAAGGAAACCAATATTTTTTTTGTCTATTTTTAATAAATTAAGAACTGTTGTGGCAAAATATTACTAACTTTGTAGAATGATAAGGAGAGAGATTTCTTGCTATTTCGCAGTAGAAAGAGTGATGAGAAAAGTGGTAGTGACGCAAGAAAAATACATTTCATCATGAAATGCCTATATTTCGTCCAATATGTGACTGAAAATTTGCATTTTTCTCTTTGCGTGTGTTAAATTTGCAATGGAATTCACACGATGAGCCAATTGCTCTGGAAATGAAGCGGGAAAAACATAATAATAAAACATTAACAAAAATATTATTCTCATAAAAATGAAAAAAGTATATCTTATCTTTGCTCTGTTATTGTCGATTTTTATTTTTGGTGTCAACACCCAGGCCCAAAACAAGTTTGCCCTGTGCATGGGTCTGTCGAAATGCGGCACGCCCAGCGCCCCCGACATCATGGCCGCCCAGAACGATGCCATCGACCTGAAAAAAGTGCTCGTCAGGCAAGGCTACAACGCCAGCGTTGTCACCAACCAGTATGCAACCCGTCAAAACATCCTGACAAGACTTCGCAAGATAGTAGCTGCAACAAAGAATTCTAACGACAAGATATTATTGTACTTCGCCACCCATGGCACCGAGAAAGGCTACATCCTCACCTATGGCGGAGAGTACATACAGTATAGCGAGATTATAGACATACTCTCGAAAAGCAAAACACGCCACATCTATGTGTTCATAATGGCATGCCACTCGGGAACCGTTGCCGCCGGACTCACCGAAGACCCCAACTGGCGGAACGACATCGTGAGGAGTGGCATCTCGTTCATGGTCTCGTCACGACCCGAAGAAACCTCCAAGAGCGTGACCCTGCCACACTGGAAGCACTCCTTCTTTGGCCAGGCCGTCATCAAGGGCATGAGAGGAAAAGCCGACGGCAACCGCGACCGCAGCGTCACATTGAAGGAACTCTATGACTATGTGTATGCCGAGGTGGTGAACCGCATGGACGGCCGTGCCGAGATAGGCGGAGAAGTACAACATCCTCAGCTCATCTGTCAAACCAGCGAGTACAATGCCGTCCTGGCCAAATGGTAGTGAGCCTATAGGGTCGATCAAGAGAAAAAATTGTGAATATATTCAACACGATAGGAGTTTTCAATCAGAATTTTTTAATCAACTAACCACGTCTTTTTTAATGAGCGTGACAAAAATAGTAAAACAATGAATAAACCCATGACCATAAGAAAAGCTCAGCCGGCTGGCGCCAAGAGAAAGAGCAATCCCACCACCATCGCGTTGGGTGCCGGTGCCGGCATTGTGACGGTTGCTGGAGCCACCATTGCCTCAATGGCTGTTCTCGAAGACGACGACTTGATGGATGTGTTTCAGTATGCTGCGGCCGAGCCAGAAGAGACTTTTGACGATGACGACAACATTGCTGTAACCGATGCTGATCAGCATCAACCTCAGCAGCACCACCACCATCATCATTATCACGATTCTCATCACACTACAAGCGTTGACCCCGACGACCAAATCTACATCGTGGGGGCTCCACGTGTGGATGTGCAGCAGGGAAGGGTTGTTATGGACAATACCGACCCTGACGAACCTGGCGAACCATTATCGGTAGAGACCGACCCCGATGTGGCAAGTCTTGCCAATGATGATCAAATTGATTCGGGTTCTGGAGCAGAGCTCACAGCAGTGGGATGGCGATACATGACCGATGACCATGGCAACAGGATGAAAGTGATGCTGTTCCAGGACGAAGACGGCAACGACGTGGTAATTGCCGAGTCAATGCCTGGTTCGGGAATCTATGATGTCTATGTCAATCCTTATACCGGAGAAGTTGTCGACGAGATGATATATGCCGCCAGCTATACCTCAAGCGATTTTGAGGACATGCTTCAGGACGATGGCGGGTATCTTGCCCCCAATGACAACGACTACCATTATGCCTACAACCCCGAGATAAACCGAGACATCATCAATACCGACAATGGTGAGCTCATTGCTGTGGTCGATAATCCTAATGCCGGCAGGCAACAAGGTCCCGGCAACCCCAATATCGTGATGGCGCAGCTCGACGACGATGTGGATGCCGGCGTCGTGATCGACGATGACGACGACGTGGTTGTCAGGGTTTTAGGTGCCGACGATGGCGATGTCAATGCAAGCTATGTCGAGATAGATTATGATAACGGTATCGACCAGGATGTCAATGTCGTGAATGTTGATTCGGTCGGCAGTCATGTCGTAGGCAATGATTCGGTCGCCTCAAGCAATGACTATATAGGCAGCGACATCCCCGAAGCACAAGCAGTGGCTTCAGCACCTGTTGAGACCCACGACAGCGTTCATGACTATGCCGAGAGCAACATAAGTTATGACGATGGTGGCGCCGACTCTTTCGATGCCGACGATATCGCACTCGACGCTTAGACACATCTTTCATTGGGCTTATCAGTAACACACACAAAAAACAATATTCACTATATGGAAAATAACACGAAGAATGGCAATCCACGGCAGTTGAGGCTCGCTTGCTCATCTTGTGGCAGGCAATTCAGAATCAATGTCCCTGCCAAGCCAGGCAACTATGCGACAGCGTGCCCTCATTGTGCCGCTAAAATCAAGTTGACCTTGAGTCCATCAAACGAGATTCCCAAGAAACCCAAGACCAATGGCTTGGTGATACCCAAAGTCAAGGAACCCGTTCTTGGTGAACCAGTAAAGGTTAAAGACAATGTGTTTGTTATCAAGACCAGGGCAATAGTAAACCGCCCCTACAAGGCTGTGTGCCCCAACTGCGGTGAAGATATAGCCCTCCTTCCAAAGCGTTCCAACTTGTTATTGACCGCCCGATGCAAAAAATGTGGTACACTCATTCTCTATAAAGCAGTAGAGAACAATGATGCCACACAGCAATAACGAGTCTGTTAGATCTCTTCTTTAGTATAATGTTTAAAACCAAATAATAATGAGACGTATAAAATTTTTGATTTTAGCGATGATGGCAATCGTGATCGCTTCGGGAATATCGATTCAGGCACAGACTACAGGTAGCAGGTCACGGTCATCAAGTACCCCCAAACCTCAGGCTAAACCTCAGACCAAACCTCAGGCCAAACCCGAGGATGACGATAATAGAGGGCTCAAGGGCGAAGGCAATAGAGATAATGACGATGTGCGAGATTTCTTTAACAGAGGAAATGGAGGCAATGGTGGTATGACTTTAGACCAGCTTAATAAAAAGTTGTTTGGCAACCAACCAGGAGGAGAAAAAAACGATAGCGTCGCTACCGGAGTAACAGGCGTGCCAGGTGTGCAAGGTAGACCCAAGACTCAAGACGACAATCATCTCCAGGAGCTGATAGATAAAGCCACCAACGGAGAAGAAAGCGATGCAGGCGATGCCGCCTACGAGCTTGGAACCTATTACTATGTGGGTTCTAATGGTGTGGAAAAAGACCTCGAAGAGGCTTTCGCATGGTTTGTGAAGTCGGCACGTTTGGGAAATATTCAGGGCATGATAATGGAGGCCACTTGCTATTATTATGGCGACGGACAAGATAAAAACGAGCATACTGCGAGACGCAAATATCTTCAAGCTTTGGACCGTGATCCCGAAGCCGTTCTTGAATTCCTTGAGATTATGGCTGGTGACGGCGACCTGTTCTTTGTCAACCTCTTGAGAAAAATCTACAACGATGGAAGCGAAAAGGTGGCAAAAGATGCTCAAAAAGCTTTTCAGTACACCAAGAAGGCTGCTGAGTTGGGTGATGCCGACTCGCGGTATGAAGTAGCAAAATACTATTACGACCTGGGTGCCGAAAGTGAAATCCCTCGTGACACTATTTTCAGCTACTTCGACCAGGCGGCTAAGAATAACAACATCATGGCCACCTATTACCGAGGCCTGATGTTGTTTGATGGCGATGGCGTTAGCGAGCGTGACGAAGCGGGCGCTATTAATGACCTGAAAACAGCTGCCGATGCAGGAATTGTTGCGGCTAAAGCTCAATTGGGCGAAATCTACCTCAATGCCACAATTGAAGACAGAAAACGTGGTTTTGATATGACCAAAGAGGCAGCCGAGGTACACAATGAGCAAGCGATGTGGAATCTTGCCAACTGCTACAGGACAGGCTTGATGGACGAAAAAAATCAGGTGATTGTTCAACGCGACTATTATCAAGCTGCTACTTGGATGTCGCTGGCGGCTAACAATGCTTACGATAGGGAATATAAAAGACTCATTGAGCAGTTGCAGCTCAACAATGATCCTTATTACAGATATCTCCTGGGATTAAACGCCTACTATCACAAGAACTATGATGAAGCACTCGAAATATTTGTCGGTTTGGAAGGTGAAGCCTGGGCCGATGCAATAACAATGGAGGGTGCTTGTCACATAGGGAAGAATGATTTCAAGCAAGCCGAGGCTTTGCTTACCAAGGTGACAAGCGATTTTCAAGAGCCACAGAGCAATGCGAAGAGAAAACCTGTGCCAGCTGCTTGTTATTTTCTTGCAAAGATGTTGATTGACACCAAAGCTCAAATCCAGCCCATAGGCCCGGCACAATATGACCAAAAAGACAAAGATCGCATTAAAAACCTTCTCAAAACAGCAGCCGACGCAGGTAATGGACTTGCACAATGCCGATTGGGGTATATGCATCTGATTGGTGATAATACTATTGTTGAAAAGAATGCCGACAAGGGTAAGCTTTACTTGATGAAGGCCGAGGCACAATTTGCTTTCACCGAGCTTCCACAAGCAGCAAGCGAACTTGCCAGACTCTATGAGAATGGGATGATAAAAACAAATATGACTGATGAAGAACTGAATTTCCGTGTTAAGCAACTCAGAAGCATTAATGTTGACAGGGAAGATGATCCTAATTACAACCCGCTACTGAAAATGCTTGATGCAACAACATTCTAAATAGTCCCAATAATAAATATACTAAGGTGTTCTATGAGAGCATCCACGCGTAGAAGTGGTTCTTGAATAGAGCACCTTTGTTGTATTGATATGTGTGATAAACAAAAAAAACTTTGTATCTTTGCCCTTGATATCAATAAACTATAAATAAGATGGCGAGTAAGGCTCAAATAAAACGTTGGGGGCAGTGGGCTCTTTGGCTCATTGTGGTGATTGTGTTGTCGGTGATGTATGCGAAGAATGATGGTGGTGGCGATAATACCTCAGCCGATGATAAATCGCAAGTGATGACACCGTCGGGCAAGCATGACGATGCTTCGCGAAACTATGAGAGCATTATGATGCCTCGAGGGCTCAGTGACTATGTAGTCAAATATAAAGGCTATACATCGCATTTCAACAAGACGCTGCACATCCCCAACTGTGTGAGCTATGAGATCACCGCAACCGAGACCCGTGGCAAAAGGGAGCGAAAAGGACAATTCGAGCGCGACGAGAACGTGGCTGGATGCCCCAACTGGTGGGACTACCGCGACTCGGGCTATGAGCGTGGTCACATGGCTCCTGCCGGCGACATGAAATGGGATGAACAGGCAATGAACGAGACATTCTTCTTGACCAATGTGTGCCCGCAAGACGCATCGTTGAACGGCGGTGTGTGGAACGATATTGAGATTAAAGTGCGAGAATGGGCACGACGTGACAAGACTTTGATAGTGATAACTGGTCCCATCATGGGCAACTCGCCCAAGACCATAGGTCAGGATGTAGACATTGCCGTTCCCGAGGCTTTTTTCAAGGTGATATTGTCGCCCTACACTTCACCGGTGAAGGCAATAGGCTTCATCTGTCCTAACCGCCCTTGCGGTGGCGTTATCAAGAGTTATGTCGTTAGTGTCGATGAGGTGGAAGAACGCACAGGCATTAACTTCTTCAATGCCCTCCCCGACGATGTGGAGAATGCTGTCGAGGCGGCATGTAATTTCAACCAGTGGATGAACCAGTAGCAAGGAGACGGTTTGGCACACTTTTTGTTATGACAAAGTTCTAACTAAACTTGTTATTAATTAAATGGTTGAATGAAATGATGAAGAAGTTTGGAAATTTCGGTGTTATCTGCATGGTTGCAATCCTGCTGGTGCTGGTGGTCTCGTTGTGTGTCGATGCCAAGCACAAGAGAAATCGTAATCGCCATCGTGACTATGCTGAGCGTGTGGAAAATCACGACAATCACGGCAACCGTGGTGACCGGGGAAATAGTCGCAATCGTGACAACCGGCGCAATCGTGACAACCACGGCAACCATGCACAGGATGGAAATTCCAGTGCGGTGAGTTCGCCACTGACTGAGGTGAGTATCAGCTCTAAATACAGCAATGTGAAGAAGCAGTACACGGCGATGACGGTGAATTTTAATTCGGCCTACCGGGTTCCCAACTGTGTGAGCTATGTGCTCACAAGCGACATGATAGACATTACCAACGGGCCTAACGCTGAGCGCCGTCGCAACTACAAGTTCTATGCCGACCCATCGGTTGACGGATGCCCTGAATGGTATGAGTACAAGGGCAGTGGTTATGATCGTGGGCACATGGCTCCAGCCAACGACATGCGGTGGAGCCGCCAGTCGATGAGTGACTGCTTTTTGATGACAAACATCTGTCCGCAGGACCACGACCTCAATGGAGGCAGCTGGAATAAACTGGAGCTTAAAGTTCATGACTGGGCAAAACAATATGGGAAAATCATTGTTGCGACAGGGCCAATATTCAACGGAGCTAACAATAAGATAGGCAATAACAACGACATAGTGGTGCCAAGTGGATTTTTCAAGGTGGTGTTTGACCCAGGTCGAAACCGTGCGATAGGCTTTATCTACGACAACCACGAGGGTGGGGGAGGCATCGCTCGTCATGCATGTTCGGTCGATGAGGTGGAACGTGTCACTGGACACGACTTCTTTGGCTCGCTGCCCGATGATGTGGAGCGACAAGTCGAGAGCATGTATAACTTCGACCAGTGGAATTGAGCACTCTGTGTGAAGAACGATAGTAGTGGCTCAATTTTTAACAATGAATTAAAAAACTCTAAACTATAATAATGGACACAATCTGCGCAGTATCTACTCCCCATGGAATGGGAGGCATAGCGGTGATAAGAGTGAGTGGTGATGACGCACTCGACATAGTGCAACGGCGATGGCAAGGCAAGCCACTCGGCGACATGGCAAGCCACACGGCACATCTTGGCCACATCGTCGACTCGCAAGAAGAACTCCTCGATGAGGCAGTGCTCACCTTGTTCCGAGCCCCCAACTCGTTCACGGGCGAGGACGTTGTCGAAATCTCGTGCCATGGCTCGATGTGGATTCAACAACAGATTGTTGCCACGCTCATCGACGCTGGATGCCGTGCGGCAACAGGTGGAGAGTTCACGCAGCGAGCATTTGCCAATGGCAAGCTCGACCTGTCTCAAGCCGAGGCGATTGCCGACGTTATTGCTTCGCAGTCACGAGCCTCACACCATGTGGCGATGAACCAGATGCGTGGTGCCTTCAGCCGACAGTTGAGTGCCTTGCGCTCGCAACTGCTGCAGTTTGTGTCGCTGATAGAGCTGGAACTTGATTTTAGTGAAGAAGATGTCACCTTCGCCGACCGCTCGCGCCTCACCACTTTGGCAACCGAAATCAAGAAGGTGATAGACTCACTTGCTGGCTCCTATCAGGCAGGAAATGCCATCAAGAATGGCCTGCCGGTGGCTATCGTGGGACCCACCAATGCCGGCAAGTCAACATTGCTCAACACGCTCCTTGGCGATGACCGTGCCCTCGTGAGTGATATAAAGGGAACAACCCGCGACGTGATAGAAGATACGGTGGTGATGGGCGGCACACTGCTTCGCTTTATCGACACGGCTGGAATTCGCGAGTCGCAAGATGTTATCGAGAGCATGGGCATCGAGCGCTCGTTCAAGAAGATGGACGAGGCGCGCATTGTGCTGTGGGTTGTCGATGCCACAGCTCCCATCGGCGAACTCGAAGACTTCTACAAGCAAATTGCTGAGCATTGTCGTGACAAGGCTGTGATTGCTGTAGTCAACAAAATTGACGCAGGCGACACTCTGGCCATAGTGAAAAAACTAAAGGAACTTGATATTGAAATTGCCGAAATCTCGGCGCGCGAAGGCACTGGCGTGGAACATCTCAAGCAGGACATTATCGAAGCTGCCGCTTTGCCTCAAGTCAATGATGAGAATGCCGTCATCGTTACCAATGCACGGCACTATCACGCTCTCGTGCGTGCCAGCGATGCCATCGACCGCACACTACAAGGCCTCTCAACAGGTCTCAGCGGTGACCTCGTGAGCCAGGACATTCGCGAGTGCATGCACTACCTGGGCGAAATCACAGGCGAAATCTCCACCGATGATATCCTGGGTGAAATCTTCGCCCACTTCTGCGTGGGCAAGTGATTCGCAATCACCAACGCACACCATTTATCACTAATCATCACATAAGGCACTCTAAATGAGTGCTTTATTTATTTCCAAATTCATCGATACAAATCGTTGAATTTCTTTTTTTTTTGCTTCAAGTTCGCATTTTCATAGAATATCACGCAAAATAAATATAATGTTAGTCTATTTTTCTGCGTCTATCCGCATTTTTATCGAGTACAAACAAGGCTACGAGAGATTCTCTTCCGATAGTTTGAAATGCTTTTTTACCATTGCTTTGAGTTGATCGCCAGTCAGATTGGCAATGCCTGTCTTCTCTATTAGTGCAAACTCTTCCTTATTCTTACCTATGACAAACTTTCGTTCTTGCCCGTCAATCACTGCAAGAAGGTGAAAGTTGCCTTTGTACGCCTGTTCAACACGGATGTCGGAAACTGTGTGGCCATTGATAATCTGTTCTGACGGAGCCGGGGTTTCTTCCCACATGTCCCATGATCTCAGATGGTCGATAATTGTTGCTTCCACCCTACCCGTCCATTGCTCTGACACACCGTATTTCATGGCAATGGTTCTGAACTGCTTTAAAGACGCAACCACATCACGGATGATTGCATCAGGTCTGCGTATGCCATTGTCACGGGCAAACTGAATGGCGTCATCACGAGTGATATTCCGTAGCTTTGCTCTAACATACATGCAATGGTCTTCGTTTGGAAGGAAACCACCACTACCTATAATATAGGTAATATCATACGCTGGAGATAAGCGCCAAGTTCCATCCTCGCTCATAATAAACGAAAAGTTTTTGTTATGATCATCGGTATTGTTAGCCAAAACATTGAAGATCATCCTTCGGAACACCTCTTGACAATCTGCCTCTGGAAGGTGGAGCTTGCGACATACTAATAACAATTGCTCATAACTATCTACATCTGGATTAATTGCAGCCAGTGTCTGCGTGTGGATCTTTCTTCCTCCATCACGGTCAAAGCGTTTTGTCAAAAAATGATTATTACCTTCAACAGGATATAGTTCTGAATGCATCATATATATCCCTGCTGTTGTTGCCATCTCATAATAGGTCATCTCCAATTCTGCTGAACTATATTGAGAATTGCCAAACTTCAATATATAGTAGTCAAAGTCTTTCAGGCCAGAAATTTGCCCACTACGTATTTCGCCATTTTTACGATTGATGGCAATGATGGCTTTGGGCTGACGACCTCCAGCAGAGGTGCCGACAGTTAATAACGACTGCATCGTAATGGATTCATCAGGCAGAATACGTGCATTCTCTCTTTCTGTATAGATTCGCATAGCCAAGTCTGCCAAAGATTTCATATCAATCTTAGTAGCTTTGCGTTCGCGAGATAGTTCTGGTTCAAACTCCAATGCACCCATACCACGCTTGCCGATAAACGACAACTTATCTAATGGAGTAATGTCGGCATTTGCCAAATGATTCTGCTGACGCCAGAGGTCAAACAACTGATTACCCCAGGCATCAGGCAATGAGTCGGCAACAAAAGCGGGCAACTTCTGATATATCTTTGCATCCTCCCCCCACACAGGAGCAAGAGCACGAACACCATCTATTGGAGCAACCAACGGAGAAATGTTCAGTCCCTTCTTGATGAAGTCAGGGTTATATATAAAATAAGAAAGGTGACGACGTTCGTCCCACGCCAGCCTTCCAATTTCTTCTCCCCACAGGATTACTTTCAAGGTCTTCGTCATATCGGTTTACTTTTTAGGGTGACGGATTCTTTGTGCCTTCCTTTCTTCCTTGCGGATGAGGTAAGGCGATTCAGGCAGTTCTGGCATAAGGTCATCCAAGGCATTGACCTGACCCACGACCTTCAGAAGCAGGATGAATGTTGACAGAGAGAGATTCCCCGCCGTGCCATTCTCAAACTTATAGATGGTAGTCAGTCCAATACCCGACTGTTCTGCAACCTCTTTTTGAGTGAGATTGCAACGCATCCTGTACTCCTTGAAACGCTCACCAAGCAATCGTACAAGTTCTGGCGTAGAATATTCATAAAGGTCTGCCATAATTATAATACTTAATATTCAACAAAGTGATACTTACAAATAAATTTTATTTTTATCTTCAACTTATTACTATTTACTGGTGCAAAAATAGACATTTTTAGACAAACTTCCAAACTTTTATGGAAAAATTTGCCGATTTAATGATTTTTAGACATGAAAATGACCTCCGTTTGCAGGAATTTGCCTACCTTTGCAAACGAGAGGTCAAGTGGACACTTTCGCAGACTTTTGAAAGACTGGAATTACACTTAAGCGCTTTTTGGACGAACTCTGAGTATTTGCAAAAATCTTACTTGTACCGTTCAAATACTTAAAGTGCTGTCAGTGAAGATTATATAAATGTTGCGTGGGAAAGTAGATTTATTCTTTACTTACACTGCTCTATCTGCATTACTAATATTTAATGTTTACCAAGTGAGAGCCTTTGGTGTGGAGTATTACATCTTTGCGACGAGGTCGATGATTTTCTGTTTGATACCGTCGGTCTTCTGCTCATCGTTCTTGGCGGTGACGATGCCGCAGTCTTGTGCGTTCCAGTAGTTGCAGATGTCGCGGTACTCGGCTGTTGCGCCGTCATATACGCCAGGCGAGTAGCTCGACATGAGAAGCGCCATCTTCTTCACCTTGGCAGGACTGTTCACGCAGTACATGCGCTGGATGGGAGCCTGAATCTGAGCGCACAGCGTGAAATAGTAGATGGGTGCTGCAAGAACCAGCACGTCGGCTTCGGCCATGAGTGGATAGAGCTCCTGCATGTCGTCCTTCTGGATGCATGCTCCGTTGCCCTTGGTGTGGCAGTACTCGCATGCGAGGCATCCTGCTATCTTCTTGCGAGCGACGTTCACCAGTGTTACGTTATGACCTGCTGCCTCGGCAGCTTTCATGCACTCTTCGGCCATCCAGGCTGTGTTGCCGTTAGCCCGTGGCGATGCTTGTAGAATGAGTATGTTCATAGTTAGTTTTTATTGAGTTATGTGAGTGTTTGGCAAATTTAAGACTTTTTTCCAAAAGACGCAAGTTTTGTTTGTTTTAGTTGTTGAGGATTCTAAAGTCTTTAAGTAATTTTTTAATGTGTGCGAGTTGTGAAAACTTTTCCTTTTTCAAAAAACTTGTCGTTTTGCTTTGATTTGTCGGTTTTTTGTTGTTTCTTTGTTCTCTGTTTTTTTAAGGAAATAGTCAGGAAACTAATATGATAGAGGTAAAGAATGTTGAGAAGTCGTTTGAGGAGGAAGGCGGTCGCCGGCAGGTGCTGTTTGGCGTCAACGCCAAGTTCTATGACGGCAAGACTAATTTGATAATAGGCCAGAGCGGCTCGGGTAAAACCGTGTTGGTGAAGAACCTTGTGGGTCTTTTCAAGCCCGACAGTGGTGAGATTCTCTATGATGGGCGTGACATCACCAAGTTTGACGACAAAGCGATGAAGGAGCTTCGCAAGGAGATTGGTATGTTGTTTCAGGGCTCGGCACTTTTTGATAGTGAGACAGTGATGGGCAACGTGATGTTCCCCTTGAAGATGTTCTCCAAGATGAGTGCCGCCGAGCAGCGTGACCGAGCTCAGTTCTGTATCGACCGTGTGAATCTCACCGGCAGCGAGAACAAGTTTCCGAGCGAGTTGAGTGGTGGTATGCAGAAGCGCGCCGCTATTGCCCGCGCCATTGCTCTGAACCCCAAGTACCTGTTCTGTGACGAGCCCAATTCGGGCTTAGACCCCAAGACATCGATAGTGATAGATGAGCTGCTGAGCGACATCACCCATGAGTTTGGCATCACAACCATCATCAACACTCACGACATGAACTCAGTGATGGGGATAGGGGAGAACATTGTGTTCATCTATAAGGGTCACGTGGGCTGGGTTGGCAACAAAGATGAGATTTACAATGTTGATAACGAGAACCTCAACAACTTTGTCTATGCCACCGACCTCTTTGCCGACGTGCGCAAATATCGCCTCGAGCATGGTTACAAGCGCTCCCGCATAACTCAAGCAAAATGAGATTGGCCAATTTAAACCTTAAGAGCATGGATTCATCTAATATCTTGAGGATTATTCTATATTAACATTTAGATTTTTTATAGCACACACAAACACAGAGCGCGAGGGCAAAGCTGTCCAGCGCTCTTGTTTTTTCCTGAGTGGCAAGAAAAATGGTTAATAAAAAAATATGTTTTCGTTAGGATGGTTGTTAAGAAATTTGTATTTTTGCCGTCGAGAAAACAAAACTTTTTTCTCCAGCTCACATGCACATTGTAATAGCGGGAAATATAGGTTCAGGAAAGTCGACGCTCACGCGGTTGCTGGCGCAGCACTATGGGTGGACTCCCCGCTATGAGAGTGTGGCCCACAATCCCTATCTCGAAGACTATTATCACGACATTCAGCGGTGGTCGTTCAACCTTGAGGTGTATTTTCTCAAGGAGCGATTCCGCGACTTGCTCGCTATATCACAAGCCAAGGACGTTGTTCTGCAGGATCGTTCAATCTTTGAGGGCGTTTATGTCTTTGTTGCCAACAACCGCGCCATGGGTAACATCTCGGAGCGCGATTTCGCGACTTATATGGAACTCTTTGAGCACATGCTCTCGATAGTCAAGCTTCCCGACTTGATGATTTACCTGCGCTGCTCGGTGGAACACCTGGTTGCAAACATCCAGAAGCGTGGCCGCGACTATGAGCAGACCATGCAGATTGAGTATCTCGACAACCTCAACCGCCGCTATGAGGACTTCATCACCAACCACTACAAGGGGCGTGTGATGATTGTGGACAAAGACAACCTCGACTTCGAGAACCGACGCGAGGACTTCATTGGCATCACCAACCGCATCGACTCGCTGCTCTACGGCTTGTTCCCTATTGACAATTCAAACCATAATACTTGAAACTTAACACTTAAAACATAGAAAACTATGCACATAGCAATATCAGGAAACATAGGTTGTGGCAAGACCACATTGACCCGAATGCTTGCCGAGCATTATGGCTGGGAGCCACGTTTTGAATCAGTGACCAACAATCCCTATCTTGCCGACTTCTATGACGACATGGAGCGGTGGTCGTTCAACCTGCAAATCTATTTTCTCAACAAGCGTTTCAAGGATGTGGTGGAAATCTCAAAGAGCGACCAGGTGATTATACAGGACCGCACCATTTTTGAGGACGCTTGCATCTTTGCTCCCAACCTGCACGACCAGGGCAAGATGAGCGACCGCGATTTTGAGACTTATCAAGACTTGTTCAACCTGATGATGTCGCTTGTGCAGAAACCCGACCTGATGATTTACATCCGCTCAAGCATCTCTACCCTTGTGGGGCAGATTCAGAAGCGAGGACGCGAGTATGAGCAGACCATCCGCCTCGACTACCTGCAGGGCCTTGAGCGCCTCTATGAGAAATGGATAGATGGCTACGAAGGCAAGCTCATCATCATCGACGGCGACAACTGCAAGTTTGGCGACCGCCCCGAAGACTTTGCCAAGGTCACCGACCGCATCGACGGCCTCCTCTACGGCCTCTTCCCAATCATCTGACACATAGAAAAAACAAATTAAGGGGGTGTGCCAAAATTTTGACATACCCCCTTAATTGTTGATAAAAGTCAGAGATTTGGATTATTTCTCGGCAGCCTCGGCTGGCTTGAGCTTGAAGCTCTTGAGGATGGTTTGGATAATCTCGTCGTCATACTTGAGGTGACGGAACTCTATGCTCACGCTGCCTTCGGGAGTGAGAGGAGCAACGAGGTGGGTAACGGTGTTGCCGTCGTCGTAAACCATAACAGCCTTTTGGAACTTAACGCCACCAATTTCAACTTGGCCATCCTTCTTGGCTTTCTCGTAGATATTGAAGAAGGACTCCATGTCTTTCTCTACAGTGTTAGACTTGTAGGGATAAGAACTGATTTTCACGCCCACTGGGCCTTTGAAGCCATCTTCAACAACAATCGGCTCGAGTTCGCAGTAAGAAGGGTTCTTTTGGCTGTCGCCTGTACGAACCGATGGAGCTTTCCATCCGCCGGGCAACTCAACCGACCATGTTGGGTTCTCGATAGTTGCAGGACCCTTGAGGGTGTCTTTCTTCTCTTTGGCCTCTTCGGTTTTAGCGCTGTCTTTTTGCTCACCGCTGGCACTGCCACTTGTTGTTCCATTACCTGTGCAAGATGCAATAAGCCCTGCAACTGCAAACATTAATAATAACTTTTTCATAAATACTGATTTTAAATAGTTAATAAAAAATATAAAGGAGTAATAGTTAAAATTAGTTTTAGTTATCTCCAAGCAGAACACTGTAGACTATTGTAACGTCGCCACTGGTAATTGCTCCATCATTATTCTGGTCACCGTTAACCAAACTGCTATCGTCATTGTTAAGCAAGAAGTTATAAAGAGCTGTCACATCGCTTGCTGTAACTTCTCCATCACCATTCACATCGCCAACAACGACAGGTGTGGGTGCGGTGCCAGGCATAATTTCAATCTCTCCCCAGTACATGCTGTTGCTGCCGTTAGCACAAATTCCACCGTAATCATCAACATGCCCTCCCACGGGCATACTGATGTAGCAATTGTTGAGGGTGAGCGCTGGCGGTGTGCTTATGTAACCATTGGCTAAGTGGATATATGCGTTCTCTATAGTGAGCGCGCAGTCATTGTCCTCGTTTTGAATCTCACCTCCGGGCATTGTGATAGAGCAGTTACGGATGTAGGTTTGGGCAGGTTCGCCTTTCTTATGGGTGAAGTAACCTATGCCCATTTGATTGACACTCGATTCCATCGACAACACGTCATTCTCAACTCCATTGCCTGCGCCTTCAATTGCCACGCCATCACACTCTGTTAAATCTATACCATAGGTGTTGTGATGAGTGATGAGACGGTTGTAACCAGCAATCCTGATTTTCAGCCACTGGATGTCGCTGACGATGACCTGACCATCGGCCTCAATTGTGGCATTGTTCAAAGTCAAGAAGTTATTTGTCTGAAAGTAAGAGACCTTGCCATCGCCCAAGATGTCGTTGCAGTTTTGGGTAGTAACTTGCACGCCGCCAACCTTGAGGTCATAGGTGCTGCCTATCTTCACAGTCTTGGCCTCACCAGCGAAGTGTCTTATCATGGCATAACCGTTCTGTGGCAACACACAATCCCAATAGCCGTCATAAGGCTCCAAGATTTTAATGCCTGGGGCAAACGACATAGTGCCATACACACCATTATCCATATTGAAAGCGTGGTCGATGGCTCCATAGTCGCTCCAAATCTTCAACGAGCCAGCATTCATCTTATAAGCCACACGATAAACACTGGTTGACCAAATGCCACGGGCCGATTTAATGGTGACATCGGGACCGTCAAACTTGTATTGCACGCTATATCGGTTGAATGCAAAGAAAGCAATGTTGGTGGAGGTCATTTTCAGCGATCCGTTGCCAGTGAAATCAATAGTCATTGGCTTGGAATTGGCGGCTGTGACATTTATACAGCTGAGTCCATTGTCAACATTCTCATTACCTTCTTTTTTAGTCTTGAGTGTACAATTACCTATCACCTCTATCTCAAGTTCCTCAAGCTGATAGGTCTCAATAATAGTTTTATCGCACAAAATATCGGCATTGTTGAGTGTCAATTTGTAGTTCACAGGATCATAGGCCACACTGCCGCTCTTCAAATAGCCAGCCTCAGTGAGCTCCTGATTTATAAGCAGATAACTATTCTCATTGTAGGCCTTTCCACAAATCATAACTCCTGCAGCATTAACGCTAATGGCGAGAAGTGCAATCAACAAAAAAGTAAATAGTTTCTTCATTCTTTTATTATCTTTTAGGTTATTTCTAAATATTAACATGCAAATTTAATCATTTTTCTTGAAAAAACAAAATTTCATTAAGGGGTAATCAGTTGGGCCGCGCTGCGCGCTAAAGATTACTGCCCTGCGGGCTAAGATTGCACATGGAATCAGTGGAATCACTTGACTCACCTGACTCAGTTTTTCAAACAACAAGAACAACTGAATAACAAACAAAACAACTGTTGTTTTGCCACTCCTTGCTAGAATTTTATTTTGGCTGCGCATGGAGATTTTTCACGCAAATTACCATGAATGGACCGTAAATTATCTATTTTAATGATTCGGTTTGGATGTTACGATTACATTGAGGCGCAATGCAGAACTACAGTTATATAGGGGGGGTGGCAGTATGTCAATGAACGCGCATGTGCGCAAAGGTAGTGGATGGCATGGTGGCGAGACAACATTAAAAAAACACCGCAAGACGCATTGGCGAGCAGGTCAGTGATGTTCTGAAGGAGTGAGCCGACGGTCTCCGGCGAGATCGACTCCTTCTCGGTCTCCACACGGAAAGCGGAGATAAGTTGAGTCAGTTGTGTTGTATCAATCATAATAAAAAAGTTAGGTTTTCCGCAACAATGGTGCAAGCCGAGAGCAGCGGCAAAACTAGTTTTGACATTGCGTAGCCCATTGAAGCCACAATTTATTTGTGGCAAAACTACTATGATTGAACGATGTGACAAAAGACAAAAAAAATTGTATCTTTGCAGCATAATTAGAACGATAAATCGGAATTTATGGAAATCAATAATAGACCCAACCCCAATGAGGCTTTTC
>CAMVKS010000017.1 GCA_947167995.1 uncultured Prevotellaceae bacterium | reverse complement strand
CTGATTTTCAAGCGACGTTTTTTTGCAAATCAAACTATGCGGAAAACAGGAAAGATAACACTTTCTTGCCAAATCACAAAATTTCCTATAATAATAAAACAAGACGATGTCGGGAGATTAGGTCCCGACAACGTCTCTGATTATGATTCCTGATTTCTGCTCTCGAGAAATCAGTCGTTGACTTCGCTGTCGCTGAGTTTGAATTTTCCGTCTTCCTTCACAACAGTCATGTCATACTGCATGGGGAAGGGTTTGTTTTCGGGTCCCACGAGCTGCACTTGCACGATATAGCTGTTGGGGTCCTCGCTGCCCTTGGTGATTGTTTCCACCATCTCGACCTTGTCGCCAGGTGCTGTTTCGCATATCACGTCGACAGCATAGTCCTGGTTGTTGCAGTGCTCGATATAGTCGCTGTAGAAATCTTGCGTGAGGTATTGTCGCGCCAGCTCTTGTGCCTGCTTGTCGTCGAGCTTGATATAACTATCTAAGAAAGAGCGCAAGAACGTCTCTTCGTCTTTGTTGTCGATTACTGTGGCAGTCGCCTTGTTTTGTGCCAGCATTTTGGGGCTCTTGTCCTTGTTGCCGCATCCTGCGAGAGTTGTTGTAATTAATGCCACGATTAATAATACTTTTATTTTCATTTTTTGAAGGTTTTAAAAATCCAAAATTGATTGTACTGTGATATTGCTTATTGATGGTGCCACCATGTGGCAATGAGGAGAGATGGCATCGCCTGGGCATGTGGTCGACAGGCCTATCACGCGCGCACCGCTCGCCATGCCGGCTTTCAGGCCGTTGATGGAGTCTTCAATCACCACGCAGTCCTTGATGTCGATGCCCAGCATCTTGGCGCCGAGCAGGAAGCACTCGGGCGACGGCTTTGGCTCCTTCACCATATTGCCGGTTACGATTGCATCGAAATGACTCGGGAAGTCGGGGTGCTGGCGATATAATGATTCCATCTTCTGTCGGTCGCTGCTTGTGACGATGCAGCAGGCAATTCCGTTACTCTTGAGCTCATCGAGCAGCTCGATGGCTCCAGGGAAGTAATTATACTGCATGTCACGCTGGAAGTTGTCGAGCATCTCGGTCACTTGCGCGCGCATCTCCTTAGTGGGGAAATAGGTGTGCAGGATGTTGTGCAGGTTCGACCCTTTAATCACCTGCGCAAAGCCCTCAACGCCAGTGGGAAAGTGCCTGTCTGCCGCCTCCCAGAACTGCGTGTAAGTCCCCTCGGTGTCAATCAACACCCCGTCGAGGTCAAACAATACGCCTTTTATAGCTCTCTCGGTCATATCTAATGCTAATTAAACGACAAAGATACAACCATTAACCAAAATATGCAAATTTACTTTTTGCCATGTGCTGCGCACATGAAAATTAAAGAGTCTTCGACTCTAAAATTTATAAAAAAATTAGCACGAAGCACCATATTCAGAACTTTGAACTCTGAACTAATAACTCAAAACTCCCATGCGCAGCCTAAATTTCCTGCGTAAGCAGGCTTTTCGACACCGACAGGTGCAGCTTTGTGAGATTATTCCAGTATCTAACGCAATTGTGCATTGAAAACCAGGAGTGGCAAAAACTCAAAACTCAAAACTCAAAACTCAGATTTTGTTGGTTCAAATTGGTCCTTTTTATCAATTGTTGCTAAAAATGTTATTATTTTTTGTTTTTCTTTAATAATATATTTATTTTTGCAACATTCAAGCAAAACTGGTAGAGTCCAGCTCTCGCTTGATGACATAAAAAGAAAGCGTTTTTGCTTATCCTGTTTACGAAATTCGGCAAATTTCATCAACGAAGGAGAAGCAGTCCAAGACGCCTTCGCTTGCCTATATCTACCCGTGACAAGGGACGATATATCGGCACGGCGTGGGGTGGATTGTTTATTTCGTTGAAGGCATGCCGAAGCCTCGTAAACAATAAACAAGACAAGTCTCCACGCTATCTTTCTATACCAACCACGAAAACTACAACCTTTTTCGGGAGACTAAAGAGCGAGAAAAAATAGACATGAAGACAAGAGAGGAAATGAGCTATGAGTTTTGTAGTCAGCTTCATGAGCAATATGCAATCGCTGATAGCCAAAAAACTAATATTGTTATATATTTTATAGTTTCAATTACATTTATTTTTAGTGGTTATGGCATTTTTTTAGAAAAATACTATATTTGTCTTTCTGATAGGGCATTACTTTTTTTTGCTATAACTATTTTAGTATCAATTCTATTACTGACTTTATCTGTCATAATTATTAATTATGGTTATACTCAAAGAAGAGATCAATTCATAATTAATATTATCAGGGAAATATATTTTGTAGGAAAAACCAAAACGAAGCTTGATGATATGTTCCAAGCAAAAGGCAAAACCATAATTACTTTCCTGCCAAATAATTACTTTATTATATACGTATCGTGTTTAATGATTCAAGTGGTATTTTCATTTTTATCATATAAACTATTGGTATATTCCCACTTTATTACAAATAATTGTTGCCTATTATTGTCTTTATTCACTCCTCTTTTATTAAGTTTTACTATTTTGATTTTTTATTATTTTAAATATAAAACAAGAGAAAGAGAATTTTACGATAAAATTAAAGTAAAGCCATCTGCTAAGAAATTAATTTGTAGTAAAACCAATTTAAGTTGTTGCATATTTATGATGTTTTTGACCATCTTTTTGTTGTTTTCAATATTACCAATCATAAATTTTTTTCAATCATGAAACAAAAACTATTCAAACCATTTTTGCTCGCTATCGCTGTGCTCCTAGCGGCCGTGCCGCTGCAGGCGCAGATGGTGAGCAACAACAACGAAGACGGTGTCAACAAGGTTGACCATTATGCTCAGCGTTATCGACCTGGGCAAGTGATTGTGAAGTTCCACGAGAACTCGCCAGTGAATATCAAGAGCGAGAATGGCAAGCTCAAAACCACAAGCGTGAGTGCCATCGACAAAGTGATGACAACAATCGGTGTCACACAGGCTGAGCAGCTCATGCCGCTCACTGGCGACATCAAGAACCGTGCCCCTCGCAAGGCTAAAAGCCTTTCGGGGCGCACCATCATCGAGCCCAACCTCTCCAAACTTTATTGCCTGAAGTTTGAGGAAAACGATGCAAACAATGTCATGAGCGCAGTTGAGATGCTCAAAAGTCTGAAAGAAGTGGAGTTTGCCGAGCCAAACTACCTCGCCTTTATTCAGTCAACCGAGGAATCAACTGCTTATCAAGCCGAACCAATGTTCAGTCAGCAGTGGGGATTGAATGAAATCAATATGCCTCAGTTATGGGAAATGCCCAAAACAGATGAAACTCGCCCAATTATTGCAATTCTTGATACTGGTGTTGATATCACACACCCCGACCTTGAAGCCAATATCTGGACCAATCCCAATGAAGCCAATGGTGCTGATTATGAAGACGACGACAACAACGGTTATGTTGATGACGTGCACGGTTGGGATTTTATTGCAGGAACTGCAATCATTGGCAACGGCATGGACCGCAACGGTCATGGGACTCACTGCGCTGGTATAGCTGCCGCAGTTGGCGACAACGGCATTGGCATTACAGGAGCCAATCCCGATGCCTATATCCTCCCTATCAAGGTGATGGGTGACGATGGTACTGGAGACGTGGCAACTATCTGCCGTGGAATTGACTATGCCGCAGCTTGCGGTGCCAATGTGCTTAGCATGAGTTTTGGCTCTCCCATACCATCAGGAGCAATGTATCAGTCGCTATGCAAAACTCTCACCAATTATGCAGTACTTGTTGGTGCCGCGGGGAATAATGGATATAGTATCTATTCTGTTTCTGGATGTTCATTCCCTGGTGCTTATGATATAGTTTTGGGCGTTATGGCATCAAATTCTGATGGTCAACTTGCTAGTTTCAGCAATTATGACCCCGATGGACCATTCTTCTCAAAATATAATATGGATAAGGCTTTTTCACAAGAAGTCACTTGGAATGACGAAATGATGTGGAATTATGACCTTATGGCTCCAGGTGTTGGCATTATGAGCACATACTTGAATGGCAGCTACAAGTCGCTTAATGGTACCTCGATGGCTACACCCATGGTGGCCGGTGCCATCTCGCGTATCCTTCAGGTCAAGGGCTTTGACTACGCCCGTGACTATGGACTGATGGGTGACATGGCTATGGCGAAAGCTGGAGGGCTTACCGATTTTGCTTTATTCAATGCATATCAAGCTGCAAGTTTTGATGAGACAAACCGCCAAGTTGCTCTTGCTTTAACGGCACTGGAGATTGATGATAGTGATGGTGATAGCGATGGCCGCTTCGATGCTGGAGAGACAATCAATATTTGGCCAACCATCCGTAGCCTATGGGGCCATGCTGAAAATATTAAGATTGCAATTGAACCATACGATGACAATGTTCCTACCGATGCCCTTGAAGTTTTAAATAACAATGTTGATTTCGGTTGGTCACTAAACAGTCGTGGTTCATTCAAGAGTAAGAATCCAATCCGTGTTAGAGTCAATGAGAATGCTAACGATGGTTTGCATCTACCTTATAAAATTGTAATTACTAGTGACAATCTTTTAGCTAATATCGAGCAAGAACATGTTTTTGAGGTTGAGAATGGTGTGGAATTGGGTGGAGTTATTAATGAAGATATAACCTTATATCCCAACAAACACTATATAGTAAAAAGAAATATTGCAATTCCTAACGGAAGAACTCTCACTATAAAACCTGGAACAAAATTATATTTTCGAAATGAGTCAGGTATAAAGAATGATGGAAATCTAATTGCTAATGGAGAGAAAGATAATATGATAGAATTTATTGGCGACGATGTTTTATCATGGACTAATGGTGGGTTTAATATATTTGCTTCTTCCCCAACATACATGAATTACGTTAAAATTTCAGATAATCATTTTACTGATTCAGAACAGACTTATAGTTATTTATATAATATTTATTTAGAAAATTCTATAATTGATAATTGTGGAAGTTCAAGATTATATTCTACTTATGGTGAATTAAATAAATGTAATTGGATTTTTAGTTGTGGCACAGGTGCCACTGATGATGCTTATCTCCCTAGAGACACTAGGTTTAATAATTCAAATATTATAAATAATAGTTTTTACAACGCAGGGAAAGGATATACACCAAATTTCTTTGAGAAAATCTATGAATCTAATATTGTAAATAATTCAATTACTTATGTTTATTTTTCTGAATATTCTGGACTTGTTTATAGAGAAAATTATCTTGGTACAACAAAAGAATCCATAGCAAGAGAGACAATTTTTGATATTGAGAATGGATGGGGCTATTCAAAAATTGACTTATCTAATATGTTGAATCGACCATTTAAAGAAACCCACGGCATTGTTTGGAAAGTTGTTGTTGATGGTTATGACGCTCAAGATGAATTTGACCAGTTGCCACCATTAGGTGTTGGTCGTCACAAATTTGAGATTTACTACAATCGTGACGATATGGACACGACCTTCACTCCAACCATAACAATGGGTGTTCGTCCTCCCTATACTCAAACCGGTATTGCCGAGGATGGTTTTTGGAGTGTGAAAGATAGTGTTAGCGTCTATACTGCTTTCCTTAATATTACAGGCAAACTGCAGGCTGATGGCCTCAATCGCATCAAGGTTATAGGTGGCAAAGACTATGACCATTTCGACATTCCAGAAGAAAGCAGCCGTTTCAATGTCCTTGTTCAGGCTGCTGGCTCAATGGCAACAGGTTTTGAAGCCGAGGCTGGTATGGGTAATGTGAAGCTCAAATGGAACAATGAGAACAACGACTTTGAGGATGCGATGGGATTCAACGTCTATCGCTATGGCGAGCCATATCCTAAAGAGGTTTATAATCCTCATTGGGATGACCAAGGCAACTATTTCGAGTATGACACCATTATGGTAAGCGACACCATCCGCCTCAACCAGATGATTCTTGACCTTGAAACTACTTCGTTCACCGACTACGAGGTAACTCCAGGTGAGACTTATTACTATTACTACAAGGTGCTCTCGACCGACTTGAAGGAGTACGACATCAGCAATGTGGTGGCTGCTACTCCGTTGACTTCTACTCTTGGCGACGCTAATGCCAGTGGTGAGGTTGATGTGGCAGATGTTATCACAACAGTGAACTATGCAGCTGGCATGGAGCCGAGGCCGTTTATCTTTGAGGCTGCCGATGTGAATGTCGACACCGAGATTGATATCCTTGACGTGATAGGCATTATCCGCATTATCACTAATCCTGATGCTGCCCCAGCTACCGCCTCTATCGAGAGCGTGGCAGAGTATTGGGTGAAGGATGGTGTGGTATGGCTTGAGACCCCTGTTGACCTTGCTGGTGTTCAGGTAAGTCTGGATGCTCCTCAGGGCAGCTCCATCACTCCAACCGAGGATCTTGATGGCTTCGAGAAGGTGAGCACTTGGCTTGCAGACAATGACTACTTGTTCCTCGCCTATAACATGGCAGGCCGTACCATCAGCGCAGGCCGTCACCCAATCCTGAACATTGGCGACAACGAGATTGCCGACATCCGCTTGAGTGATGCCTATGGCCACAACGTGATGGCAACGCCAAGTATCGTAACAGCAGTGGAGACTATCAACGCCGACGGCAAGCGCGCCGTGCCACAGGGCATCTACGACATGATGGGCCGCAAGATTTCAAGCAAGGCGAGTGACATTAACCGCCTGCCCCACGGCATCTACATCGTAAACGGAGTGAAAGTAGTTAAATAAGTGAGAGGGGAGAGTGAGAGTGGAGAGAACCTTTCTCTCTCACCTTCCCACCTCATTCACAATTGCGTTAGATACAAATTAATCTCACAAAGTTGCGAGCAAAGCTCGTCGAAAAGCCTGCTTACGCAGGAAAAAAATAAATATTCCGCGCATGCGCGACCAATGGCGCAAGTCGAATGCAGAACATCAAGCTTGCTTGATTTATGCTGAGACGAAGCCCATTGATGCTGAAAGACTTTGTGACACCAGTAGGTGCAGCTTTGTGAGAGGAAAACAACGCTACTTTAACCAATGTATAATGCACAATTGCGATAGATGCTCTTTTTGCCATGTGCTGCGCACATGAAAATTAGAGAGTCTGCGACTCTAAAATTTAATTAATAATTAGTGCGAAGCACCATTATAATTTTAGCGAAGCTTTAATTTCCACTCCGCCAGGAGTGGAAAAATAAAATGATTACATGATTATTTCGAAAAGCTGCACCTCTCGGTGTCGAAAAGCCTCGCAAGCTCGGAATAATATAAAAATCCTGCGTAAGCAGGCTTTATGACCACGAAGTGGCAACTTTTTGAGATTACTATATCATCTAACGAAATTGTCAGTATGTCTGTTTGTCTAAAGAACAGTATCTTAACGAAAATTTGATAACTGAATATGAGATATAGATTATTATTTATAATATGTGCGATGATGGCCGTTTGGGCTCGGGCGGGGAACGTGGTGTTGTTGCCCAGCGTCTCGGGTGCGCCCAGCGAGGAGGTGACGCTCACCGTCGCCCTCGCCAACGATGACCCCGTGAGCGCCATACAGCTGCAAGTTCCTGTGGGCGACGGTATTACCGTCGTCACTGGCAGCGAGGTGATCACCTCACGAGCTGCCAGCCACAGCGCCAAGGTGGGAATCCGCGACGGCATGCTCAACATCATGGTGTGGAGCAATGGCATGGCCACCATCGAGCCTGGCAGCGGCAATGTGCTCTCGTTCCGGGTGCTTCTCGGCAACGAGCCGCAGACCATCGCCCTCGATGCCACTAAGGTTACCCTCACCGATGCCAGCGGCGCCACGCTCAGCGGCAGCGCCACAAGCGGCTCACTCACCATCGCTGCCGCCAAGGCGCAGCTCGCCACCCGTGACATCGACTTTGGGCATATCCCCATCCGCAGCGTCTACCACCAGAGTCTGCAGGTGACCAATGTTGGCAATATACCACTTATTATCAGTGGCATTGAGCCAAGCGCAGTGGAGTTCTCGAGCGAGACGCCATTCCCCTATGAGATTGCTCCAGGCAACACTGACTATGTCGACATCACCTACAGCCCCGTGGAACGTGGCGCGATAGAGGAGACAGTGCGACTGCTGAGCAACAATATCGCTGGTACCAACACCATCCGCGTTGTTGCTGACCCCTTTGCCGTCAATGAGCTCCATGTGGAGAACGCCAGCGGCATCGCCGACAGCATTGTGACCATCCCCTTGCGAGTGAACAATATGGATGCCATCACTGGCTTCCAGTTTGAGTTTGACTTGCCCGAACAGCTGCAATATGTTGACGGCTCGTTTGCCCTGAGCGACCGCAAAGGCGACCACCAACTTGTGGTGACTCACAACAACGGCAAGCTCCGTGCCATCGCCTATTCACTTGGCAACAGCACCTTCAGCGGCAATGACGGCGTAATTGCCTCGTTCGACGTGAAGCTCAATGGCCGCTATGGCTGCAACTTGGGCGCTTCAAAGGCCGTGCTAACTGCCATCTATAAAGGTCAGGACATGGATGTGCTCAGCGACAAGTATGAGGGCTATATCGACATTCAGAGCCCGCAGTTGAACGCTCAAGACCAGCTTGACCTTGGTGCCACACCTATTACAGAGGTCGCCCAAGGCGAGGTTAATGTCTATAACTACGGCAATGCGCCTTTGAGCATCGACCGTGTGGTGTTTAATGCCGATGGCTTTACTGTGGCAGAGTCGTTCCCATTGGTTATTGAACCTTGGCAGAGCGTAACGCTCCATGTGAGTTTCAACGGCCAGGAGCAGGCGCCTTTCGAGGCAATGATGCAGCTCTACAGCAATGACCCCGATCACCGCCTGCACAACATCGTTGTCACTGGTTCACGCTTTGCGCCAAACTATCTGCATTTTACTGCCGAGGATGTGCTGAACGATGGTGCTCTGCTTCTGCACGTTGACCTGAGCAACTACGACCCAGTGAATGGCATCCAGTTTGATGTCACTTATCCAAGCCAGTGGTTCACGCCAACCGATGAGTACACATGGGGCGAGCGCGCCAACGGCTTCTCGATGGCACATCGCAGCATGGGCAACGGCGTGATTCGCTGCTTCATATACTCATTAGCAAATAGCGAGATTGCACCAGGCGAGGGTAGGGTAGTGACGATGAAGTTCGCCACCACTGCTGGCGTTCCTGAGGGCACCTATTCGCTCACGTTCGACAACTTTAAAGCCGGCACCGCCGACCTTGTCGACAAAATCGCCGGCGGCGACAACGAGTGCTCGTTTAATGTGGTTCATATGCTAATTGGCGACGTAAACTGCGACGGATATGTTACCACTGCCGATATCACAGCGCTTTATAATTATCTCCTCAACGGCGACGAGACTTATATTGCTACAAGCGATGTTGACGGTGATGGCTTTATCACTACCGTTGATATCACCGTGATATACAATATTCTCCTTGGCACGAGAAAGTAGAATTTAAACATGCCGCAGTTATCATACTCCCCCCTAACCCCCTCTATCTTAGAGGGGGAGCTGTAGCAGATTGAGACTTTTGCAACATCCTCGAGCTGGGGTAAATGTATTATTGAAGTGCCGTGGTGGGTGCACCCACCACGGCACTTTTGTTCTTTTACTGATTTTATGAGCGCTTGCGGTAGGTGAGGGCTGCGCCGAGGTTCATGACCACGGCGAGGATGGCGAGAGCGAGGAAGTTGAAGCGCATATCGTAGAAGGTGGCGCCTTTCATGAACACCGATCGCATAATTGAGATGAAGTAGCGCGGTGGCAGCACGTAGGTCACATATTGCGCCCATTGCGGCATCGACTCAATGGGTGTGAGCAGTCCGCTCATGAGCATGAATACCATAACGAAGAAGAACATAAAGAAGACTGCCTGCTGCATGGTAGATGATAAATTTGACGCTATCAATCCAAACCCCGATATCACAAGGATGAAGAGGAATGCGCCAGTGTAGATGGTGAGCAGGCTGCCCACTGCCGTTTGCCCATAGACCAACCAGGCCACAATCAGTGCTATGGTGATGACAATGAGTCCAGCTACCCAATAGACGATGAGTTTGGCGAGGGTGAAGGAGAAACGGCTCACGGGCGTCACGTTAATCTGCTCGATTGTGCCAGCCTCTTTCTCACCCACAAGGTTCAGGGCAGGCAAGAATCCAGTGATGATGATGATGAGAATCACCAGGATGGCGGGTATCATAAAGTTGCGGTATTCCAACGTGGGGTTGTAGCGGTTCTGAATCACGACGAGGTCGCCCGCTTGTGCAGGCGAGAGGCTCGCGCGCATCTCCTTGATGCTTGCGGCGAGGGTCTGCGCGAGATACTGTGAACCTAAGCTGCCTTTGGTAGCATTCACACTGTTGGCACTGATGCTCAACTTCTTGGTGCTGCCAGTAATAAAGCTTTTCTCAAAGTCTTGCGGAATCTCGAGGATGGCATCCACATCGCCGTGCTCCAAGCTCTTGAACGAGAGGTCGAAGCCGCCAGTCACACTGTGCAACGTGAGATACTCGCTGGCATTGATTTTGTTGATGATGCGTTGAGAAAGCTGCGAGTGGTCGTTATCGACCACACTCACGTTCACATGGCGCACGTCCATCGTCGTCACCCAAGGAATTATGAGCATTATCATGATGGGGAAAACCACCACGAGCCTGGGAAGGAATGAGTTGCGCTTAAATTGCAGCACCTCTTTTTTCAGTAATACTTTCAGTGTCGACATGGGCGTTTATTCTAATTTGTCTTTGAAATTCTTTAAAGCGATAGCCAGCAGAGCGAGAGTCATTCCCACAAGGATGAGGAAGTCTTTGAGAATGAGACCGAATGAGGCACCTTGAATAAGGAGTTTGCGCATGGCATCGATATACCATCGTGCCGGCACTATAGCCGAGACAGGCTTGAGCACGGCAGGCATGTTCTCGACGGGGAACATCATGCCCGAAAGCATGACTATGGGCATAATCATCACGGCAGCTGAGATGAGGAGAGCCACAATCTGCTGCTTGGCGATGGTGGAGATGAGGAGCCCTAATGAGAGCGAAAGCAACAGATATACCAGCGACACCACGATGATACTGCTCAAGTTGCCCGACATGGGGATGCCAAGCACAAAACGCGCCAGCAGCAGTATTGTCGTCAGGTTGATGCACGAGAGGATGAAATAGGGCGTCATCTTGGCAAGGATGATGGTGAGCGGGCGCACGGGTGAGACGAGTAGCACATCCATCGTGCCAGTTTCTTTTTCGCGAACTATCGCTACCGAGGTGAGCATGGCGCAAATCAAGATGAAAATCATGCCCATAATGCCAGGCACGAAGTTGAATGCGCTCTTCATTTGTGGGTTGAAGAGCATGTGGGTTTCCACCAGGCTGTTGCTCTGCATGAGTTCGCCAGCAAGGATGTTGTTTAGGTATCCTGCTCCTGCCTGAGCGGTGTTGGTATTGGAGGCATCCATGATGAACTGCATAGCAGCATTACCATTGCCATTTTGCTTCCACTGGGTCATGAGACGGTCGAAATCGTGGGCAAACACCACAATGGCATCCACCCTGCCAGAGCGCAGATTTCGGTCAATCTCGTGCTCAGCAATGGCACCTTTATAGGTGATATATGGGTTTGAGGACAACTTGTTGATGCTCTGCCTAATTTGTTCGTCCCATTTTGGCACAACAACGGCCACATTCACGTTGTTGACCTCGGTAGAGATGGCAAAGCCGAAGAGAAGTATTTGCACCACAGGCATGAGCAGCGCAATGAGCATCGTGCGACTATCGCGCAAGATGTGAAGCGTCTCTTTCTTTACAAATTTCAAAAAACCTATCATGTGAGTTGTGAGTTTTTGAGTTGTGGGTTTTTGAGCTTTGAGTTTTTGAGTTGTGGGTTTTTGAGTTGTGAGTTATCAGTAATCAGTTGATTGTGAATTATACATTTTACATTTTGAATTATGCATTGTGTCAGTCTCCTCGTTGGGCGTCGCGGGCGAGGATTCGGAACACCTCGTCCATCGATGCTGCATTGAACGATTTCTTCAGGTTGGTAGGGGTGTCGAGGGCTTTGATTTTGCCGTCGACCATCATCGAGATGCGGTTGCAGTACTCGGCTTCGTCCATATAGTGGGTGGTGACAAAGATTGTTGTGCCCTCGTTTGCCGCCTGGTAGATCATCTCCCAGAACTGGCGACGCGTGATGGGGTCGACGCCACCGGTGGGCTCGTCGAGGAACACTATCTCGGGACGATGCAGGGTGGCGACGGCAAAGGCGAGTTTCTGCTTCCATCCTAATGGAAGCGCACTTACCATCGTGTCGCGTTCCTCGAAGAAATCGAGCTTCTGGAGTAGGGCGGTGGCACGCTCTTTGAGTTTGCGGCTCTTCACGCCATAGATGCCCCCGAAGAGTTCCATGTTCTCCATTACAGTGAGGTCATCGTAGAGCGAGAACCGCTGACTCATGTAGCCGATGTGTCGCTTGATTTTCTCGCCTTCCTTCACCACGTCAAAGCCTGCCACCGTGCCACTGCCGCTGGTGGGGTAGCTCAGTCCGCACAACATGCGCATGGCAGTGGTCTTGCCTGCTCCGTTGGCCCCCAAGAACCCGAAAATCTCGCCACGTTCCACCTCGAAGGTGATGTGGTCGACTGCCGTAAAGGTGCCGAACTGCTTGGTGAGGTTTTTCACCTGTATTATAAAGTGGGTGTTACTCATTGCTTAGGAGTTTGATGAAAACGTCTTCAATGTCGGGCACTATAGGCTTTATTTCTACATCGCTATGACCTTGTGCGACGAGATTCTGCTTCAGCTTGTCTGCATCAAAGCCTGCGCCTGCCAGCAGGTGATGAAACTCGCCTGCAGTGTAGCAGTTGGTGATGCTGTTGTCCTCTCGCAGATTTTTGAGCAAGCCGTACATGTCACGCGCCTTGATTCCGTAGAGCTTGCCGTCAAACTTCTCGACCATGTGTTTCGGTGAGTCGATGTCGAGGATGTGCCCTGTGTTGCACAAGGCGATGCGGTCGCAGCGGCTTGCCTCGTCCATGTAGGGGGTGGATACGAGAATCGACAGTTCTTGCTCGCGCAGGTTGTGCAGCATGTCCCAGAACTCGCTTCTCGACACGGCATCGACACCGGTGGTGGGCTCGTCGAGGAACAATACCGATGGCTTGTGGATGAGTGCGCAGCTCAGGGCGAGTTTCTGCTTCATGCCGCCCGAAAGACGACCGGCACGGCGTTTCTTGAACGGCTCAATCTGCTTGTAGATGGGAGCAACAAGGTCGTAGTTCTGCTCTACAGTCACTCCAAAGAGTGTGGCAAAGAATTCCATGTTCTCCTCGATGGTGAGGTCGGGATAGAGCGAGAACTTGCCTGGCATGTATCCCACACGGCTGCGGATGTTGCGGTAGTCCTTGACAATGTCGAGGCCGTCGACTCGGGCTGAGCCTTCGTCGGCGTTGAGCAGTGTCACTAAGATTTTGTATAAGGTGGTCTTGCCGGCACCGTCGGGGCCTATCAGACCAAAAATTTCGCCACGGCGCACATCGAGCGACACCTTGTCAAGAGCTTTGACCGTGCCATAGCTCTTGCTGATGCCGTTGACCTCTATTGCCAGTGTGCTTGTGTCCATAGGTGAAAAGGAATTACTTGAGTTTCACGTTGCCCGAGAGGCCGAGTTTCAGATATCCGTCGTTTCGAACTGCAATTTTGACGGCATATACGAGATTGGCACGGGTGTCCTTGGTCTGGATTGACTTGGGTGTGAACTCGCTCTCACTCGAAATCCAACTTATCTTGCCCGTATACTGGCGTGTTTTGCCACCGCCGAAGTCGGCTACCACTTTCACCTGCTGGCCAAGCTTAATGTCGGCGAGTTGGTCACTGGTGAAATAAGCTCGCAGGTACACAGTGCTCAAGTCGGCAACTTTGAAAAGAGGTTTGCCAATTGTGGCGTATTCTCCCTGCTGAGCATATTTTGCCAGGATGGTACCACTCACTGGCGACGAGATGATGGAGTTCAGGATTTGGTTGTCGACAATCGATTTCTGAGCATCGATACCTCGTTTCTTGGCGTCGATACCTTTTTGTTGTGCTTCAACACCTCTGATTTGAGCGTCTACACCTTGTTTTTGTGCGGTGTAACCTTGACTCTGGTTGGTGAGGCTCTGGTTGCTGGCGTTGATTTGGTCTTGAGTTGCTGTGAGTTGCTTCTCAAGGACAAGAATCTGGTAGGTGATGTCGTCGACTTGCTTCTGTGAGGCTGCGTTGTCGTGGAGCATCGCAGTGAAGCGGGCCTTTTCCTTTTGCAGATTGGCGATTTGCTGCTTTATGCTTGCAAGCTGCTTCTCCAGGTCGAGCACATGGCTTGTCGTGGCATTCTGTGTAGCATCAATCTGCTGCTTGCTGCTGCTCATCTGGTCCTTGTTGGCATCGAGCTGCGACTTTGAGGCGTTGAGGTCGTCTTTGCTTGCGTCGAACTGTGACTTCTGCAGCTCAAGTTGGGTCATGTCGAGAAATCCTAACTGCTTGCCGCTTTCCACCTGTTGCCCCTCTTCGATGTTGAACGATTTTATCTCGCCAGAGCATTGTGCCGATACCACCACTTCGGTGGCTTCGAAAGTGCCGGTGGCATCCCAGTCGTTGTCGTTGCTGCAAGCAGTGGAAATTGCAGCAATGCTGATGAGGAATAATATCTTTTTCATTGGTTCACAGTGTTTTTTAAGTCATATATGGTTTTCAGTAACTCGATGTTGTGGATGAGCTGCGTCTGTGCGGCAGTGTTCTCATCGGTGATGCGCTCCACAAGGCGGTGTATGTCGATGACGCCGTTGCGCAGTTTCGACTCCTCGGCAAGTCGCACGTCGCGGCGCAGGCCAACGATGGTCTCGTCACTATCGATGAGTTCTCGCAGACGTGAGATTTCATCGTTCTCGCGACTTGCCTCAAGGCGTGTGTTGAGCAGGAACACATCGCGCTGCACTTGAGCTTGCTGGCGTGCGGTGGCGAGGCGGTTCAAGTTGTTCTTGCGGTCGTAGAGGCTGCTCAGGCTCCATGTGGCGCGAATTCCCACCATGGCGTTGAGTGACCACTTGCGACTGGTCATGTTTTCAAAGGTGTTGTAGCCAGGATAGCCGTAGAAAGCCTGTCCAAAGACGCTGATGACAGGTAGCACCGATGCGTTGATAGCCTTCTCGCGGGCGTTGATGGTGCCTATTTTTGCATCGATGAGCTGTAGCTCGGGGCGGTTCACGTTGGTGCTGATTGGCTCGGTGGCGGTAGGGCGCACTAAATAACTGTCACCCACTTGCTGGCCAATGAGTATTTCTAACATGTGCTTGTAAGCCTCTCGATTCCACTCCATTGTGGTTTTGCTTTGCTCTACGGTGAGAATCTCGGCACGCAGCATGCTCTCGTCGGCAGTGGTGGCGATTCCGTTTCTCACGTGCGATTGAAGCTTGTCAAGATTGCCGTAGAGCATCTCTAAGGTCATGTCGGTCTGCCTGATGCGGTCGTCCAAGAGCAGCACGCCGAAGAAGAGGTCGTTCACTCGCTTGTTAAGGCTGTAGAGGTCTACGTCGGTCTGTGCTTTCTGTTCGAGGTCTTGAGCCTGGGTTAGAGCTCGTTCACTGCTGGCTTTGCCACCGTCAAAGACCTTCTGGCTCACATCAAGTTGCACACGGTATTGGTCCTTGGCGAGACCTTGCATCTCAAGGCCGCTGGAGGCAAGCATGGCATTCATCTGGTCGGGAAATGAAGGGGTCTCATTCTGATAGGTGGCTTGTGCACTCAGGTTCACCTGGGGTAGCCACGAGTGCTTGAGGTTGTCGAGGGTGTAGCTGCTGCTTTGCTCTATCAGGCCATATTGCTTTATTAGCGGCCAGTTGTCATGCGCTAACTGGTGGCATTGCTCAATGGTTAGCTGTGCCTTGGCACCGAGCAGCGCTATTGCGCCAATGGCTAATAAGATTATTCGTTTCATGATTGCATGGGTGTTAGACGTCGCATTATTAGTTGGGTGTTTTCTTGCTTTCGTAGTTCCCAGAATTTGCTGTCGGCATTCAGGTCAAGCCCTGTGGCAGCTTCAAATACCGGCTTTACAATGAAAGGAAACACGTTGAGTGAAATCATGTCGAGCAGTAGGGTGGTGGCATCGATGTGGCTTATTTCGCCTTTAGCCACAGCTTGATCGATGTCGCGCTGCAAGGCGATGAGAAGATTGCCGGCAAAGGTGCTGATCACGTTCTTGATGATGGCAAAACGCTCGGGACGTGAGGCGACTTCTCTTATCATGAAGAGTGGCAGACGTGGGTTCTGTCTGATTACTTCAAAGTGAATGCCCAGCGCCTCGGCTATGCGCTCTTTGAAGGGTTTGTCGGTTTGGGTGAACACTTCTAAGATTCCTTCTACGAGCATGCCCATCGTCTCTTGGAAGATGTGCTCAAAGAGCTGTTCTTTAGTCTTGAAATAGTAGTGGAGCATGGCGTGTGTCACACCTGCCGCACGTGCTATCGACGTGGTGCGGGCTCCGTCATAACCCTTGTCAAGGAACTCTTCCTTGGCGGCGGCAAGGATTGCCTGCTCTTTGTTGTTTTGATGTTTTGTCATTTTATTTGGAGTGTGTTGCCTTAAGAGGTTGATTAATACTTAATTGCGTTGAATTAAAAATGTAAGCTAACAAGATTGTTAACAAAATCATGTTGCAAATTAAAGGTATAAAATTGAATTGTGCAAGAAAAATCCAACAAAATTGTTAATATTTTTTGCGCCAATCAGAAAAAACTATTCATTTGAGTGACTTTTTTGTATCTCACAAACAGACTATTGATTAAAAGAGATACAGATTCTGACATAAATCTTAATAATAAAAACAACAAATATAAAAATATTATGTACCTTTGTCGCAAAATTGAGAATTTACTATTGCGTTTGGTTGTTAGCCAAAATCGACGAAGAGTTTTTTTGATAGAAATGATCTTTTCATTTGAAATAAATTATATTATTTGGTGCTTGCTGGGTGTCGCATTGCTCATCTCTTTGATTTATGTAGTGTGGTACAGCCGTCGCAGCAGGCGGTTGCTCAAGTTCATGAAATATGACGAGCGCACTCGTCGTTACCTGTACCCCGAGGACCTTCCATCGGTATCTATCATTGTTTTTGCCAACAATGACGAGAAATGGCTGAACAAATATCTGCCCACGATTATGCGTCAGCAGTATCCTGTACCCTACGAGGTTATTGTTGTTGACGATGCCTCGTTTGATGGTACCAAGGACTTGATAGGCGAGATGATGGTATATTTCGACCACTTGAAGATTGTTACCGTTCCCGACCAGACACGTTCGCTGTCGCGCAAGAAGCTTGCGGTGATGCTTGGTATAAAAGGCTCGCAATATGATGTTATACTCACCACCAATGCCAATTGCCAGATACACAGCGAGCGTTGGCTCATGGCTATGATGCGCAACTTCGGACCTGGCATTGATGTGGTTTTGGGCTACTCACACTTCTCTCACGAGCAAGACAAGGGTCTGGGCCGAACCTATCGCATCTATGACGAGATGACAACCTCGATGCAATGGGTGCTCAGTGCCGTCAATGGGAAGCCATATCGTGGCATCAGCGATAACCTCGCCTATCGTAAAGAGGTGTTCTTCGACAACAAGGGCTTCTCTAAATCGCTTGAGATGAAATGGGGAGATGACGACATTTTTATCAGCGAGATTGCCAATTCACGCAACACGCGTTTAGAGATGCTACCCGCAAGTTTTGCCACAGTCTATTATGACGACTTGCCCCATGCTTTCAACATTCTTAAATCGCGTCGAGATTTCACTTCGAAGCATGTGAAATACAAGACACAATTCCACACGCAGGCATGGATGTCGTTTCTATATTTCTTGCGCCTGGCAGCACTGGTTACAGCAATCTGCTTTGCCTATAACAACATTGTGGTAGTTGCTGCAGCGGCAATCATATTCTTGCTCACCTGGTTGCCCATGATGCTCACAACCTTCCGCAACTGCTACCTGCTCAGGCTTCCAATGCTTCTGTTTTCAGTCCCATTGCTCACCGTTGTGCGTCCCATTGTGAATTTTGGTTATAAAATCAAGGGTCTGTTCACTCGCAAGAACAATTACACGTCAATAATGTAGTCGTTTTTTAGTATTGAGAGAAATAAAACGTTAGAAATCGGTACAAAACATCATTTCTTGTCATGTCGATAATAAAGCCTCTGGCCTCGTGGCGCGGCATCTTTGCCATCAGCATCGTGTGTTTTCACTTTGCCATGCATGCCTTTGACCAGATGACTTATGCCGGTGTGACATTCTTTTTCATGCTCAGCGGTTTTCTTGTGTGTTACAATCAAGTATCAATCCAGAGCGTGAAAAAATTCTATGGTCGCCGCTTGCGCCGCCTGTTGCCGCTGCACTGGCTCTCGCTTGGTGCCATAATAGTGCTTGACATTTTTTTTATGCACAAGTTCACCTATGGCTGGGACCTGCCTCTACATGTGTTGTTGTTGCAATCGTGGGTGCCCAATGAAGATGTTTATTACAACTACAGCATTCACTCATGGTTTTTGAGCTCGATGTTGTTTTGTGTGTTGGCTACACCTTTTCTCTTCTATCTTTTTAGCAAGCTTGGCCGCAAAGTCTCTTGGATTGTTGTTGCATTGGTGGGAACAGCTGTGGCGGTGCTTTGTGTTAATGCTGACAGCACTATGATGAGCTATTACTATGTGTTTCCAGTGTTCAGGGCTTTTGACTACTCTCTTGGAATGATGTTAGGCTTATCACTACGCAATCGCAAGCCTCTCTCGTTGTCGTTCGGTAAGGCAACGTTGGTCGAGGTGGGAACTCTGCTTGTTTTTATCTCATTCATTGCCTTCCATGCCAGCGGTAACGCTGTTGCATCGAAGCTTGAGGTGGGTGCGTTGTGGTGGGTTCCAATGTTGTTGCTCATAGCCGTCTGCGCCTTGCTCAATGGCAGTGAGGGTGCTATAGGCAAGCTGCTGTCGCTGCAACCGCTGTTGTGGTTGGGCAGTATAAGCTTCGAGATTTATATTTTGCAGAAGGCTGTGAACAACCTGTTCTGCTATGTGGTGGCACCGTTTTCCGGACATTTCGGCTTGTTGATTTACGACTACAGTTTCGTGGGCACTGTGGTGTTGTTGCTGTTGTTATCCTATCTTGTCCACCGTTTTTTCACTGTCCCGATAAGTCGCTTTCACGTTAAGAAAAAGAGCAAATAGAGGAAAAATGCAATAACATCACAAAAAATGCGTTTATTAGTTAAGATGAATATTCTCAACTATCGAAATATTGCAATAGTTACTCTTGTTATCATGTCGTTAACTGCAGTGGCTCAAGATAATGACAAGATTTTGAACCGTCAGTATGCCGACATGAAACGCATCCATTATGGTTTCTCGGTGGGCTGTAATTTCCAGGACCTGTTAATTACCAACAACGGCTATGTGGGCGATAACGGTCAAACGTGGTTTGCTTCGATACCCAATCATTCGCCGGGATTCTGCGTCAATGTGCTTGCCGACCTACGCCTCTCGAATCATTTGAACCTGCGTTTCACCCCTGGTATGTACTTTGGCAACAAGGTTGTTAAATACTATAATTCCACTCCTCCTGAGGATGCCCTTGAACCCAACATCTTCAAGCAGAGCCAGAATGTGAAGGCAACTTACATCGTTGCCCCCATCGACCTGAAATTCTCGTCGCGTCGTTACCATAATGTGAGGCCATACCTGACCGGTGGTGCGATGGCGATTTTCGACCTTAGCAAGGAACGTCCTGAGCAGCTTCGTTTCAAAGATTTTGATGTGATGCTCACCTTGGGCATGGGTTGTGATATTTACCTGCCGTTCTTCAAGTTGTGTCCTGAGGTGAAGTTCTGTTTCGGCCTGAGAAATATCCTTGAGAAGAATCGTCCCGACCTTCAGGACAATACCGAGATGGAGGTGTTCACCAAGAGCGTGAGCAAGGTAAAAAACAACATGGTGGTTGTGACGTTTTATTTTGAATAAAAGTAGTTTATGCAACGATATATAAAGATATTGCTTTTCTCGCTCGCAATGCTGGCTGCAACCCATGGATTCCAGGCTGTGGCACAAATGGATGCACAGCTCACTCAGTACTGGGCTGTGCCATCGTACTACAACCCGAGCTCGATAGGCAATGTCGATTACATTCACATCACTGCCGGAAGCAAACTTCAATGGCTGGGCGTAAAGCATGCGCCAATGAACTTCCTTGCCATGGCCGACATGCCTTTCAAGTTCCTTGGCAAGCGATGGGGTACAGGCCTCTTGGTGCAACATGAGAGTGTGGGCCTTTTCAGGACTCAGACAATCGCGGCACAACTTGCATGGAAGAAAAAGATGCTGGGAGGAACTTTGAGCGTTGGCGTCCAGGTGGGACTTCTCAATCAGTCATTCAGGGGCGATAGTATCATAATGCCCGAGAACGACCAGGCTCACACGAGCGCCGATGATGCAATCCCCAACGGTGTTGTCACAGGTCGTGCCCTTGATGTTGCCGCAGGTGTGTCGTTCATCCACAAGTGGTTTTGGGTAGCAGCCTCGGCAACTCATGTGACAGCACCCACAATCAACCTCAAAGCCGGCGACAACGAGGAGGATTTATATCAATTTGACACTGGCCGCTTTTTTTATTTAATGGCTGGTAGCAATATTCCAATAAAAAACACGTTATTTGAAATACAGCCCTCTGTTCTTGTCAAGACCGACACAAAGTTCTGGCAAGGAGAGGCAACGTTGCGTGTTCGGTACAACAAATTCCTGTCGGGAGGTGTTGCCTATCGACACAAAGATGCTGTTAGTGCTATGATAGGTGCCGAATTCAAGAATGTGTTTGTGGGATATGCTTACGATTTTCCCATCTCATCAATGAACAAAGCAACTCATGGCAGCCATGAGCTCATTTTGAACTACAACGTTAAGCTCAACTTGGGTGAGGTGAACCGAAACAAGCACAAGAGCATCAGGATAATGTGACACGACAGTAGCCACATTTTTAACTTAAACAACGACTGAATATAAAAAGATAACAATTCTATAGAATAATGAAAAAGTTATTGATTTTTCTTTTAGTGACATTAACATTAGCCTCTTGCGGTGGAATACGCAAGTCTCTGAACAGCGGAGGAGGCGAAGTGACCGGAGTGGGGGCAACTTACTACAACGAGCCCACACCCTATGGCATGGTACTCATCGAATGCGGCTCAATGAAAGAAGGTCCTGCTCAGAGAGACTCCCTCTGGGGCATTGACTCTACAGCCCGCGGGGTGAGTGTCGACGCTTTCTGGATGGATGAGAACGAAGTCACCAACAGCAAGTACAAGCAGTTTGTATACTGGGTTCGAGACTCCATTATCCGTGAGCGACTCGCCGATCCTGCCTATGGAGGCAACGAAGAGTTTAAAATCGAGGAGGACAAGGATGGCAATCCCATCACCCCACGCCTTAACTGGAACAGGAACATACCCTGGAAGAATCCCAGTGAAGATGAAGAACGTGCCATCGAGAGTGTTTATCGCATAAATCCAATAACAGGTGTAAAGGAACTGGACCCCAAGCAGATGAATTATCGCTACGAGGTTTACAATCTCACCGAGGCTGCCAAGCGTCGCAACCGCTTTGACCCAGCCGACCGCGACTACAATACCGACCATCCAGTACCCACTACCAACCCCATCATCAGCAAGGACACTGCCTTTGTTGATGACGATGGTAGAATCATCAGGCAAACCATCACTCGCCCGCTTCAGAGCGAATATGACTTTGTGAACACCTACATCGTGAACATTTTCCCCGATACCACCTGCTGGGTCAATGACTTTGAGAACAGCTATAACGAGCCTTATGTAAGACTCTATTTTGCCAACGGCAACTACAACAACCACCCTGTAGTGGGCGTTAGCTGGGAACAAGCCAACGCATTCTGCCACTGGAGGACCGAATTCCTCAAGAAGTCCTTGGGCAAGGATGGTGTGTATATCGAGCCTTTCCGTCTGCCTACCGAGGCCGAATGGGAGTTTGCAGCTCGTGCAGGCAGGAATGAGAATATCTATCCGTGGGATGGTAACATGCCGCTAACCGAGGACGAAGGATGTTTCTATGCCAACTTCAAGCCCAATGAAGGAAATTATGTGCGGGATGGAAGCATCATAACGTCGCCGGTGGGCACCTATGAACCCAATGACAATGGCCTCTTTGATATGGCGGGTAATGTGAGTGAATGGACCTCGACAAGCTATACCGAGAGTATAGACCGCATGACCAACGACCTCAACCCAGAATATCGCTACTATGTGGCCAGGGAAGACCCCTACAAGATGTCACGAAAGATTGTCAGAGGTGGTTCATGGAAAGATGTTGCTCATAATATACGAAGCGACATACGCATGTGGGAATACCAGAACGAGCAGCGTTCTTACATTGGATTCCGCTGCGTGCGCACTAAAGTGGGCTTTACAAAATCTAAACGTAAGAACAATTGCTGTGATTAAAAAAACACCATAATTTTTGAAACACTAACTATATATCAACTGATATGGCTGACGCAAGAAAAACCACTAAAATACAACGCAAGAGAAAAAGGCAGATGATTACTCAGCGCTTTTTCAACTTTGCTTACAGTATTGGTGCTGCAATCGTTATCTGGGGTGCTCTATTCAAAATTCTGCACTTACCCTGGGGTAACACACTGCTGACCATAGGTATGGGTACCGAGGTGCTGATGTTTATCATCACCGCCTTTGAACGTCCTGAGAAAGAATACCACTGGGAGGATGTTTTTCCGGTGCTTGAGTCGGGTGATCCCGACGACCGTCCTCCATTCTCGGGTACTGGCGGTGGTGGCACCGTGACCATCAATGGCGACTTGAGTGGAGAGCCTGCCGGTGAGATAGCCATCAATGCGGTGCCTGTCCCTCCCGCTATCAGCGCAGAACTTCCAACCGACGGCTCGTCGGTGGTTGCCAGTCCCGAAGTGGCTGCAGCCATTGCATCGATGAGTTCGCAAGATGTGAAGGCCGTGATGGGTCTTCCACAAGGATTGCAGCTTAGCGAGGAGGAGACACAATCTCTCAGCGAGAGCATTGCAAAGATGAACTCGGCAAGCGATCAGCTGTCGAAGATGGCCGAGCTCACCGATGCCACTCAGCAGTATCTCTCGCAAATGTCTGCTATCAGCGAACAGATGCAGCGCCTGAGCGAGACCACTACCGCTCTGAATAATGTTCAGCAAACACTCCTCTCAAGCTATGAGTCTATTACCAGCAACAGTGAGAACATCACTCAGAATACTACTGGTTATATCGAGCAGATGGAGGCACTCAACCGCAATGTGGGTGGCTTGAACACCATCTATGAGATTCAGCTCAAGAGCATCTCGTCGCAGCTTGAAAGCATCGACCGCGTGAATCGTGGCTTGAAAGACATTAGAGACATGTATGAGAAGTCGGCAGCCGAGAGTGCTCATTATTGTGATGAGACCGAAAAGATGGCTCGTTACATGAAGCAGCTCAACAGCGTCTATGAGAAGATGATAAAGGCTATGACAGTCAACATGTATAATCCCATGGCAGGAAACATGATGGCTGGAATGCAAGGCCAGCAACCCAGTCAGCAAGTTGACGATAGCTACGACGACTACAGCGACAACAATTACAGCGACAACAACTACACCGAATAACTCACACATTAAATAAATAATGGCAACTGGAAAAAATCAGTCACTGGCGAAGATGTCGCCACGTCAGAAGATGATAAACCTCATGTATATCGTCTTGACGGCCATGCTTGCGCTCAATGTGTCGAATGATGTGCTCAACGGCTTCAGCCAGGTAGAAGAAGGCTTGAAGCGATCAAACCGCACCATCACCGCGCGCAACATGCAGATAATGGCTCAACTCCAGGCGTTCTATAACAAAGACCCAAAGAATGGACTGCCATTGCTCAACTCGGGAAACGAGGTGAGAAATGCAACCGACAGTCTGTACTTCTATATCGACTCACTGAAGACCATGATTGTGCAAGCCGCCGATGGTCCCAAGGGCAATGTTGACAACATAGTCAACCGCGACAACCTTGACGCAGCCAATGTGGTGATGTTGTCGCCCGACACCCGCCGAGGCACAGCATTGCGCTTGCGAATCAATCAGTTCAAGAACTACATGGCTCGTTTCCTTGACGATCCCGACAAGCGGCGCAACTTGGAGTCGGCTCTCTCTACCGAGCCATTCAAAGTGAAAGACGACATCAGCAACAAGACGTGGGAAGAGTCTCTGTTTGAGAATATGCCAACAATAGCTGCGATATCACTGCTCACAAAATTGCAGAACGATGTGAGGTTTGCCGAGGGTGAAGTCCTCAACCACTTGCTTGCACTCACCAATGCCGACCTGAGCGAGCTCAAGGTGAACTGGATTAACGCCTTTGTAATCCCGCAGTCAAGAGTTGTGATGCGTGGTTCGAAATATAAGTCTCAAATCGTACTTGCCGCCATCGACTCTACACAGCGTCCCATAGTATATGTCAACGGTACACGATTGAACAACCGCGAGGGTATCTATGAGGTTGGAACCAGCCGCTCAGGTACATTTGACTATTCAGGACACATCGAGGTGATAGGTCGCGACGGACAAATCTACAAGCGCGACTTCAAGTCGAGCTACACCGTTATCGATCCAATCGCAACTGTTAGTGCTACGATGATGAACGTGTTCTACGCCGGTATTGACAACCCGGTAGAGATTTCGGTACCAGGCATAGGTGGAGGCACAGTATCGGCAACCATGACCAATGGCTCGCTGGTGAAGAGTGGAGATCACTGGGTGGCTCATCCCACACAGGTGGGCACCGAGTGTGTGGTAACAGTAACGGCCGAGGTTGACGGAATAAGGACCAACGTTGGTTCCACATCGTTTAAAGTAAGAAAACTTCCCGACCCAACGCCCTACATTGCCTATCGTGATGCCGAAGGCAATACAGCCCGTTACAAAGGCAGTCGCCCATTCCCCAAGGGAACATTGCTTGGAGCGAGTGGCATACATGCTGCCATCGATGATGGTCTGCTGAATATTGAGTTCCAGGTAGTGAGCTTCGAGACTATCGTGTTTGACTCGATGGGAAATGCTATCCCCGAGGTTTCGTCGGGTAGCAGCTTCTCTGAGCGCCAGAAGAATGCGTTCCGCCGTCTGCAACGTGGCAAGCGCTTCATCATCACTCGCATCAAGGCCCGCGGTCCCGATGGTATCACTCGCGAGATTTCACCAATGGAGGTAATCGTGAATTAACAATATATTAGGAACTAACAATTGTAACACCCACAAATTCATAATAATGAAATATTTAAAAGCTTTATTCTTGGTTTTGACAGTTGCTGTCGCTTGTTCAAGCGCGAGCGCTCAAGTTGTCAGGAGAGACGGTCAAGACCGCCGTGACAATAGAGACAATGGTGGAGTGCAGGTCTCGGGACGCCAGCAGGCTTTCTATGAACAGAATGAGCCAAGCGAGGCCGACTTGCAGTGGACCAAGACGGTGTATCGAGTACTGGACCTCACCAAGGGCAAGAACCCTGCTTTATACTATCCCGAAGAACCTAATGAGGATGGCCAGAGCTTGTTCTTCATCATCATGCGCCTCCTTGCCAACAATCAAATCTCGGCCTATGAGTATCTTGATGGAAGGGAGATGTTCACCGATGAATATCGCATTAAAGTTGAAGACATGTTTTTGCGTTTTCACATCCTTTATAGCGAGGCAAAGGGCAGTACCGAGAAGAACCCAAAATATGCCGTTGAAGATGCCGATATTCCTGGCAATGAAATCTTGAGCTACTACATCATCGAAAAGTGGTCCTTCGACACTCGCACCAACAAGATGCAATCGCGTGTCGACGCCCTCTGTCCTGTGTTGCACCGTCAGGATGAATTTGGTGGCGATCCCATCAAGTTCCCGATGTTCTGGGTCAAGCTTAATGACATCAGGCCATACATTGCTCAGCAGTATGTCTTCACCGACGACGACAACAACCTCACACGTTACAACCTTGACGACTTTTTCAAGCTCAATATGTATCAAGGCGATATCTATAAGGTGAAGAATCTGCGCAACCTTTCGCTCATGCAGCTTTACCCCGATCCAGTGGCCTTGAAACACGCTCAAGACTCTATCGAGGAGCGTCTGCACCGTTTTGACCAGAACTTGTGGACTCCATCACGTGAAGAACTCCAGGCTCAAGCCGAGCAGAGACGTCGTCTGGAAGCCGAGCAGCGCGGTGAGGAACTTGAAGAACCACAGGCAGCGGCTTCGGAGCAGAAAGGCGACGACAATAAGCCCAGGACCAAACGAGGAAATAACGATCAGCAAAAGCCCAAGAACAAGCCAGCTGCCAAGCCCAAGAAACCAGCGAGCAATCAAGGCACTTCACGCTCGGTGCGCAACCGCAGGAGGTAGCTTGTTCTCGAAACATTTTTACTTGAAGATATTTATCAATACAAAGCACGCAACTGTAGCAGGGGCGTGCTTTGATTCTTTCATTGGCACATTTCTTCTATGACCCTCACAGTTAAAACTTCTTGGGATATAGCTTGTCGATAAGGTCATGACGATGCATTTTCTTGAGCGACTTGATGATATCGGCTTTGTATTTCTTGTCGTACCAGAAGAAATATTTGCGCTGCGCCAGTTTCTCCTCTTTGCTGTGGGCAGTGTAGATGGGCTGCAGGGTGTAGGGGTGCAGGCCGGTGTAGAACGCCTCGGTGGCGACAGTCATGGGTGTGGGCGTGAAATCCTGCACCTGCTCAAGATGGAAGTTCAGCTCCTTGGTGAGCGCTGCAAGCTCGGCCATGTCCATCTCATGGCAAGCTGGATGAGATGAGATGAAATAGGGGATGAGTTGCTGATTGAGGTGATACTTGGCGTTCATGCGGTCGAAGATGCGCTTGAACTGAATGAACTGCTGGAACGAGGGCTTGCGCATCACACCCAGCACCTCGTCGCTGGTGTGCTCGGGAGCCACTTTGAGCCTTCCCGAGACATGGAAACGGATGAGTTCCTCGTTATACTGGGCATTGGCTTTGTCAACCTCAGGGTCGCCACAGCGGTGCATCGACAGGTCGTAGCGCACACCACTGCCAATGAACGACTTCTTGACCTGTGGCAACGCATCCACGCTGTGGTAGATGTCGAGCAGCGGGCGGTGGTCGTTGTTCAAATTGTTGCAGGGCTTGGGATGCAGGCACGAGGGGCGGGTGCAACGCTTGCATCGCTCCAGGTCGTGGCCGTGCATGCCATACATGTTGGCGCTGGGACCTCCCAGGTCGCTGATGTAGCCTTTGAAGTCGTCCATCTGAGTTACCTGCTTGACTTCACGCATAATGGACTCCTTGCTGCGTGAGGCGATGAACTTGCCCTGGTGGGCACTGATGGTGCAGAAGGCGCAGCCACCAAAGCAGCCACGGTGCATGCACACCGAGTGGCGTATCATTTCATAGGCAGGAATGCGCTTGCCACGGTAGCGAGGGTGTGGCAACCGCGTGTAGGGCAGGTCGAATGATGCGTCCACCTGCTCGGTGGTCATGGGTGGGTTCATAGGATTGACCTTAATCGCCACGTCGCCAGTGGCTTGCCACAAGGTGTGGCCATGCCAACGGTTGCTCTCTATCTCGATGTTTCGGAAATTCTCGGCTTGGCAACGCTTGCTCTGCTTGCACAGCTCAAACGAGTGAAGCACGATATTCTCATCGTCGTTCTCGGCAGGAATCTCGCTCAATGGTCGGCGCACTACGGTCTGTGGAATATAGGTCAAATCCTCAATCTTTGCCCCGGAACTCAAGGCATCGGCGATAGCCACAGTCGCAAGTTCGCCCATTCCATAGCACACCATATCTACTGGCGCACTGTCCATAATTGAGGGCATCAGCCGGTCCTGCCAGTAGTCGTAATGCGACAAGCGTCGCAGTGAAGCCTCGATGCCACCAGCCACTACTGGCACGTCGGGGAATAGTTTCTTGAGAATTTCGCTATAGACGATGGTGGGGTAGTCGGGGCGTGCTCCGGCGCGGCCGTCGGGGGTGTAGGCATCATCGCTGCGACGTCGTCGGTTGGCGGTGTAGTGGTTCACCATCGAGTCCATCGCGCCAGCCGAGACACCGAAGAACAGCCTGGGTCGCCCTAATTTCTTGAAGTCGCGCAGGTCGTCGCGCCAGTTGGGCTGCGGCACCACAGCAACTTTATATCCATGAGCCTCGAGTGTGCGCCCAATCACAGCCGTTCCCATCGACGGATGGTCGATATAGGCATCGCCAGTGAAGAGAATCACGTCGATGTGGTTCCACCCCAGGTGCTCAATCTCTTTCTTGGTGGTTGGAAGCCATTGTCCCTCGATATGTCGACTGTTATTGGGCACTGCTTTTTTCTAACTTCTCTTGTAGTTTGAGAATTTCATCACGATATTGCGCTGCAGCGAGGAATTCCATGTTCTTGGCGGCAGCAACCATTTGGCTCTTGAGATACTCTATAGTCTTCTCCAGGTCTTGAGGCTTCATGTAGGCGATTACTGGGTCGGCAGCGATGCCTGCAGTGTGGTCAAACTCGGCTTCCACTTGCTGCTTGAGCGACGACATATCCTTGACGTTGCTCTCATATTTGCGGGCGTGTTGTCGTGACTCGTCACTTGTGCTCATGTTGGTGTCGACGCCGATAATGGCATTGCGTGCCTTGACAATCGCCTGAGGTGTGATACCGTGCTCCTCGTTATACTTGAGTTGCATAGTGCGGCGGCGCTCGGTCTCGTCGATGGTGCGCTGCATCGAGTCGGTGATTTTGTCGGCATACATGATCACCTCGCCGTTGAGGTTGCGTGCGGCGCGGCCAGCCGTCTGGGTGAGGGCACGGTGTGAGCGCAGAAAGCCTTCTTTGTCGGCATCAAGGATGGCCACGAGCGACACCTCGGGCAGGTCAAGGCCCTCGCGCAGCAGGTTCACGCCCACGAGCACGTCAATCACACCCAGTCGCAGGTCGTCAATGATTTGTATGCGGTCCATGGTTTCCACGTCGCTGTGCATATAAGCGCACTTGACGTTGATTTTCGCCAGGTAGTTGGTCAGTTCCTCGGCCATGCGCTTGGTGAGTGTTGTCACAAGCACTCGCTCGCGGTTCTCGACACGCAGCTCTATCTCGTGAATGAGGTCGTCGATTTGGCCCAACGAAGGTCGAACTGTGATTTTCGGGTCGAGAAGACCTGTGGGTCGCAGAATCTGCTCGGTGACAACACCCTCGCATCTCTCCAACTCATAATCGGCTGGCGTGGCGCTCACATAGATGGTCTGTGGTGTCAAGGCCTCAAATTCGCTGAATGTCAAGGGCCTATTGTCGCGGGCGGCATCGAGGCGGAAGCCATAGTTGACGAGCGTGTCTTTGCGGGAGCGGTCGCCGCCATACATGGCTCGCACTTGCGGCACTGTGGCATGACTCTCGTCGATGATGGTCAGGAAGTCTTTGGGCAGGTAGTCGAGCAGGCAGTAGGGGCGTGCACCAGGTTCGCGGCCGTCGAAATAGCGGGAGTAGTTCTCAATGCCCGAGCAATAACCCACCTCGCGAATCATCTCCAGGTCGTAGGTCACGCGCTCTTTCAGGCGGCGGGCCTCGACGGGGCGGTTCTCGCGGTAGAACATGTCGACCTGTGTGCCCAGGTCTACGTCAATCTTTCCTAAGGCACTCGCCATGCTCTCCTTGCTGGTGACGAAAATGTTGGCAGGGTAGATGTTGAAGCCTTCCACACTCTCGCGGGGGAGCATAGTCAGTGGGTCGAGCAGTTCCATGCTCTCTATCTCGTCGCCCCAGAAGATGACTCGAAGCACGGCATCGGTGTCGGCAATCATCACGTCTACAGTGTCGCCTTTCACACGGAATGTGCCCATCGCCAGCTCATACTCGTTGCGTGAGTAAAGCGCATCCACCAGGCGACGCAGGAAGGCGTCGCGCCCAATGTTCATTCCCACTTTGAGGCGCACGATATTCGCCTCTATGTTCTCGGGGTTTCCCATTCCGTAGAGGCACGACACACTCGACACCACTATCACGTCTCTTCGGCCTGATAGCAAAGCTGTCACGGTGGCAAGTCGCAGGCGGTCAATCTCCTTGTTGATGGCGAGGTCTTTCTCAATGTATTTGTCGCTCGAGGGCAGGTAGGCCTCGGGTTGGTAGTAGTCGTAGTAGGACACAAAATACTGCACCGAGTTCTCGGGGAAAAACGACTTGAACTCGGCATAGAGCTGGGCGGCAAGAGTCTTGTTGTGCGACAGCACGAGGGTGGGGCGGTTGGTCTGTGCTATCACGTTGGCCATCGTGAACGTCTTGCCCGAACCTGTCACGCCAAGCAGCGTCTGGCACGGAAGGCCGCTGTTCACCCCCTCCACAAGCTCCTTGATAGCCTGCGGTTGGTCGCCCGTGGGCTCATATTGCGAATGTAACTTGAAATCCATTATTTGCAAGAGATAAAACTGGTCACAAAGTTAGTGTTTTTATTAATACTATGCAAGCCGGCGGTTTGCAGGGAGAGGAAGGGTATCGAGAAACGCCTCCGTTCAAGCCTCGTTAATACTTTTTTACATGAAAAGATTAAGATTTTTTATAGATATAATTTTTTTTTTGTAATTTTGCAAGCTGAAACAATGGGTAATTATTTTTAGGTACTACCGCAATAGAAAGATTTTATGAAGCTACTACAACAGAAGTTGGCAAGCTACACCGAGCCACAAAAGGCTAAGGCAGCAGGTATTTATCCTTATTTCCGCGCGATCTCGAGCGAGCAGGATACAGAAGTCATCATCAACGGCAAGAAGGTGCTGATGTTTGGCTCAAACTGCTATTCAGGTCTCGTTAATGACTCACGCGTGCGTGAGGCTGCCATACAAGCTACCATGAAATATGGTACTGGATTGGCTGGCTCGCCTTTCCTCAATGGCACTCTCGACATCCACAAAGATCTTGAGAAGAAACTTGCCGCCTATGCCGGCAAGGAAGATGCCATGATTTACAGCACAGGTTTTGAGGTGAACCTCGGTGTTGTGTCGTGCCTCACGGGTCGTGAAGATTATATCCTGTGGGACGAGCAAGACCACGCCTCCATTATTGAGGGCAGGCGCCTGTCGTTCTCTCAGTCGCTCAAGTACAAGCACAACGACATGGCGTCGCTCGAGGCTCAGTTGCAGAAGTGCAAGCCCGACAAGGTGAAGCTCATCGTCACCGACGGTGTGTTCTCGATGGAAGGCGACGTGTGCAAGCTGCCCGACATCGTTGAGCTGGCGCGCAAGTATGATGCCAGCATCATGGTCGATGAGGCTCATGGCATTGGTGTCTTTGGCAAGGGAGGACGCGGTGTGTGCGACCACTTTGGCTTGACCGACGAAGTTGACCTGATTATGGGCACATTCAGCAAGTCGTTTGCTTCGCTTGGTGGCTTCATCGCTACCGATGAGGTGATTACCAACTATCTGCGTCACCACAGCCGTAGTTATATCTTCACTGCAAGCATCACTCCAGCTTCAACAGCAGCAGTGAGCGCAGCTCTCGACATCATGATTGCCGAGCCTGAACGTCAGGAAAAGTTGTGGGATAACACCCACTATGCCCTCGAGGGATTCCGTCAGATGGGATGCGAGATTGGCCACACCGAGACTCCAATCATTCCATTGTTCATCCGCGACAACAACCTCACCTTCCTCATCACCCGTGAGTTGCTCGACGAGGGTATCTTCGTCAACCCAGTGGTGTCGCCTGCCGTTGCTCCCAACGACACGCTCATCCGCTTCAGCCTCATGGCAACCCACACTCGTGAGCAGGTGACCACCGCCCTTGAGAAGATACAGAAAGTTTTCCGCAGCCACAATCTCATTCCTTGATGAAAGTCGCTGCTTAACATGATATTAAGGATGTGCCACTTTTGTCACATCCTTTTTTATAGATGGAAGAACGTTTTTTAGATAAGATAAGGTCATTTATCGACAGCGATTGCGGCATCGACGCATCGAGGCCGGTGCTGGTGGCGCTGAGCGGCGGTGCCGATTCGGTGGCGTTGCTACGAGTGCTGTTGAGTTTGGGCTACGACTGCCGTGCTGCGCACTGCAATTTCCACTTGCGCGGCGATGAGAGCAACCGCGATGAGCGATTTGTCACCGAGCTGTGCCAGTGCCTTGATGTGCCTCTCGAAGTGAAGCACTTCGATGTGCCGGCCTATATGCAAGAGCATGGTGTCTCGCTCGAGATGGCTTGCCGCGAACTGCGTTATGAGTGGTTTGAGGACCTTCGCAGTGAACATGGTTGCCAGTGCATTGCCGTTGCACATCACAGCGACGACAATATCGAGACGTTCTTCCTCAATGCCCTGCGTGGCACTGGCATAGCGGGATTGACGGGGATGAAGCCTCGCAATGGCAATGTGGTGCGACCGCTGCTTTGTGTTTCTCGTGACGACATTCTCGAATGGCTCGAATCTGTCCATCAGGACTTTGTGACCGACAGTACCAACCTCGAGAACGATGCTCGTCGCAACCGCCTGCGCAACGTAGTGTTGCCTGCAATATATCGCGAGTTTGAGGGCGCGCGTTCATCACTGCTCAAGACTATTGAGAACATGGCCCGTTGCAACGACCTTTATGGTGAGAGCGTGGGCGTGATGCGCAATATCGTTAGCGACAGCAATGCGGGCTCAACGGTCATCGATATCGAGATTCTTGACAGTTTTTCATGCCGCGAAATGTTGCTCTATGAAATGCTCAAGCCTGTAGGGTTCAACTACGAGCAGTGCTGCGACATGCTCACGAGTGCGGTGGGCAGGCATTTCACCACATCTACTCACAAAGCGACCATCAACCGCACGACTATTGATGTAGAGCCACTGGGTGAGCGCAAGCAGGAGTTGTTTATCATCGATCTTGATGATGAGGTGATAGTTGAACCTGTCAAGCTGGAAATAAAGAAGATTCACGGCGGGCGGTTCTCGTCCGAGATTGTAGACGGAAAAAAGTGTGTGGCTTTCAGCACCGATATTTTGCAATGCTCCGAAGTGCTGCTGCGTCACTGGCGTGAGGGTGATAGATTCAAACCCTTCGGGATGAGAGGCAGCAAATTGCTCAGCGACCTTTTCACTGACCTTAAATTTAGCGAAAAAGAGAAGAATGAGACCTGGCTTCTCGAAGCCGACGGGGAGATAGTGTGGGTGTTAGGCTGTCGGGCATCGCAAGCCTTCAAGGTTTCTAAAGATGCCGAAAATTATATTCTGATAAGAACCATTTAGGAGTAGTTCACTTCATTGATTTAGAATAAACACTGCTTCGAGCTTTGCTTCGATATCGCTGTTTTCCATGCCTTTGAGTTTGCCCAGGGCTCTAAGCACCTTGTTCATGCTTGCCTCGTTCTTTAGAATAACTCTCTTGTCGCGGTCGAGCAGATAGAACAAGGGCATCGTCATCAGGTCGTAATGAAGTTCTCCATCCACCTTCTGCTCAAAGTCCCAACCGTTGATGATATAGCTCGGAAATGTCTCCATGCGCCACTCTTCGACGTTTTCGTAAGGGTATATGCCTATCACAGTCAAAGTGCTGTCGCACACCATGTTCTGGAGAGTTGTGCAAGTGTCAAGCCGTTCTTTTACCTTGGCGCATGAGAGACATTCAGGGTCGTTGAAATAGATTAACGTATAGGGGGTGCTTATATCGCTCAATTTACCTCGAGAGCCATCAAGAGTCTCGTAGTCAATGTCGCAGGCGATGTCGCCGGGTGCATTTTTGCGCACCACCTCGAGCAGCAGTTTGGGTCGCATGCGGTCGTTGTCGCTCAGGCACGAAGCCACGGCGGCATGTTCTATCATCAAGGCAAAAAGTTCCTCGTTGTGATAGTCCCATGTGGGCTCCGAAAGCATCTCCTCAAGACTGCCAATCAAGGTTTTGTATTGCTTGCTGCCAGCCTGGGCTTTGGCATCGAGCCACTTGGTCATCTCGGTGAAAGACTGCTGCCGCGGCATCGCTTCGATAGCTGCCAGCACTCGGTCGGGGGTGCTGTTCTGTGCACGCACCACGCTCCCCATTGCTAAAAATGCGATGAAGAGGGTGATTAGTTTTATAAACGATGCACGTGGTTTCATGCGGCAAAGATACACATCTTTATTTTTTATAACCATGGGCAAAGTGCTAAAAAAAATTATAAACTGCCAATTACTCCATGGCATCAAGCAGGATGAATGCCGCCCAGTGGGGTTGGATGAGACGCTTTTTGCTGTAGTCTGAATCTTTGCTGGCATATTCATCATCCTTGGCCTTGACATCCTGCTGCGCCTTGAGGAAGGCTTCGCGCTTGGTCATGTTCTGGTCCAAGTAGTATTTGTAGAATTGTTCCATCATGTACTTGGTGGCTTCGTCGCCTACATTCCACAGGCTCATGATGATGCTCTGTGCGCCTGCCATCTTGAATCCACGTTGCATTCCGAAGACTCCCTCGCCGCTGATTTCGCCATTGCCGGTCTGGCATGCCGAAAGCACCACCAGATCCAGGCCGCGCAGATTAAGCTGTGACACCTCGTAGGCGGTGAGCACGCCGTCCTCATAAGATTCGGAGACCTTCTTGTGATATTTCACAGTAATTGCAGCGGCGGCAAACAGCAATCCGCTGTGGGTCATCGCATCATCGGTCAAGAAACGAATGTTGTTCTGTTGTTTCTCGGCACGGGCCGCCGAGTCGGTCAAGAAGAAACCGTGGGTTGCGATATGGATGATCCCTTTGCCCTGCCCTGAAAGCGCCTTGAACGAAGCCTCGGTGGCATCAGCTGAAGTCTTGTAAACGACTGGCATATTTTTTCTGCCTAATATAGAATTGATACTTTTGACTTCATCAAGTGAGGCCGACAGATAGTCAGTACTTATGCCACGCAAGTCCACGTCTCCAAAGTCGGAACCACGGGTGGCATACATATCTTCATGACCTTTATAACGCACACCCAGCTTCTCCTCATCGGTTATATCATACATGATTCCGCCAAATACCGCCGCACCGGTCGATTCTATCGGAGTGCGGTTCAGCGCAAGCTCACGCGTCGATGACAGGCGGTAGATATTGAAGCCTTCAACCGAATCGTTCACCATCACACCCTGCTTAGACCAGTGCGGCATTGACTCGATTCCTATCTTGTGCAATTCACCGCAAGGCGAGAAGTAGATATTTTTCACGCCTTCAAGTTCGCCGGCTCGATACAGCTTTCCCCAGATACTGTCACTCAAAGCCGTGCTGGTGTAAGGCTGCTTCGCTGCCTCTATCAACTCACTCTCTTCGCACAGTTCTATCAGGTGAGGGTGGGTATATCCCTGGCGCACCGTCAGAGCTATATACTGGACTCTATCGGTTCCAAGTTTCGGGAACGTAAGAAACTCAATTGCAATGTCGTCCGCGCCAAGTTTCGCCTGTACGTTGTCCCACGTAATCTTCAACTTGTCCCTGAAGTCACGATATTCCTTAGAAATCACCATCAGCTCTTTTTCTATGGTTTGAGCTTCCTGTTCAAGCTGCAAGACAATATCATTCTGCCCGGGAGAAGGCTGTTCTTTGAGTTCTTTCAACTTGATATTGATTTCTTGAAGTTTAGAGAACATTCTTTTCACGTTTTCATTAGGGCTGTCAAGGATTATATTCTTGAATTCGTTTTCGGACGTAAGCAGTAATCCTTTCGCAAACAATGCCGACTTGTCATAAAGGTCACATAACATCTCTCTTTGACCGGTTGTGTCTTCAGGATTATAAACCTCGAATGCCACAGCAGGATAAGTGTTCTGGAACAGGTGAGACTGGTTTCCCCAGTATTCGGCACGCTCGGCAGTTGTGTTGGCACCGAAATATTCAAGAGTTCTTTCTTGCCTTAGCTCAACCGATTCTTTTATATAACTATATGCCGTTGCATAGTCGCCCTGGGAGATATAGCACAACGCTATATCTTCATTTAGTTGCGATTGAAGTCTTTGATAAAAGCCTGTCTGTAGTGCTTGTTGGTAATTATTTAATGCACTGTCAATATCATTTTTAGCATAATAGCATCTGCCAACCTTTTCATACAAATCAACAATTTCAGAATAATAACTTAAAACAAACTCATCAGAATTACTTAATAATTGATAAAAATCAATTGCCTTTGTACACAAATATATTGCGTCATCATACCTTTTGTGGACACAATAATAATCATAACGCTTTTGTATTAGCGGTTTAATCTCTGATATACTAATTGTTAATACTATATCATCTCTTATCTTCAACTCAAAAAAACAATCTTCTGCTTCATTGAATTGCTCAATTGCTAAATGGCATCGGCAAATAGCAGAGTAATCAGAGTCTTTTTCATAACTATTAATGGCTTTTATATAATACTCTTTGGCTTTATCGAAGTTGTTTTTAAACAGATAACATTTACCTATCATCTCCTGCATATATGGAACAATATAATATTCATCATTTTCACACATGCTCAATGCACTTATAAAATGCTCAATAGCCTTATCATATTCTTGCATATTAAAATAGTAAAGACCAATTTTCTTATGCATTCCTGCTATCTTTAGTCTGTTTTTATCTATTGAGCTTGAATAAATATTAATGGCTTTTTCATAACAATCCATAGCTTTACTATATCGATTCATATAATAATAGCTATCAGCGAGTTCTATTATTACATCTATGTTATCAGGATTAGAGGCGAAACCTGGATTTTGAAGTAATTGCTCGCCAAGTTGAATAACACTGTTATAATGTTGATTCTCATAGTAGCTATAAATTTTTTGTTCGTCGGAGATTTGATTATCTAAAGGGACACAGTCGCCATGTTCTGAAATTCTTTCAAAAGCGTACCAGGGAAACGTGTTGTCGTATAAGTCTTTCGTGCCTTGGGGAACACTTAGAACACAATGCGACAAGTCAACTCCTTTATACACAGTAGCTGCAGCATCACTATTGCCCTTTTCCCCGACAACTACAAGCTGAGGCTCTCTGATTTCAGAAACAATCGATTCCAATCCTGTGCAACCAGCAAAGGCCCGTGTCCCAATCGTTTTCACCGAGTTGGGGATGGTCACCGAGGTCAAGCCGGTGCAACCTTCGAAAGCCTCTCTGTCAATCCAAGTCACTGTATTGGGAATGGTTACCGAGGTCAAACCGGTACAGCCACTGAAGGCCGAACTACCAATCTCGGTCACTGAGTTCGGGATTTCCACCGAGGTCAAACTGGAGCAGCCACTGAAGACCGAACTACTTATTGTTGTCAACGAATCGGGGATTTCCACCGAGGACAAGGCTGTGCAGCCCTGGAAGGCATAACTGTATATCTTCGTTATTGTGTTGGGAATGGTTACCGAGGTCAAACCAGTGCAGCCGTCGAAGGCTGACCAGCCAATCTCGGTCACCGAATTTGGTATTGTTACCGATGTCAATCCAGTGCAACCATCAAAAGCAAAATCTGTTATTCTTGTGCATCCGTCTTTTAACACAATTGATGTGCCATCAGGCATTTCTCCTTTATATTTATATGCCACGTTTCCTATATAAATCAAACCATCAGGTTGATTGTTGAACCAAGCAGTACCAGAGAAGGCATCTCCGCCAATTGATGTAAACGAGTTTGGAATCTTTACCGAGGTCAAACTAATGCAACCACTGAAGGCCGAACTGCCAATTTCGGTCACAGTATTGGGGATGGTCACCGAGGTCAAGCCGGTGCAACCAGCAAAGGCCCGTATTCCAATCGTTTTCACCGAGTTGGGGATTTCAACTGAGGTCAAACCAGTGCAACCATAGAATGCCTGGTAACCAATAAAGTCCACAGTATTAGGCATTATCACCGAAGTCAAACCAGTGCAACCACCGAAGGCACCGTAGTCAATCGATGTCACAGTATATGTTTTTCCATTGTGCTCAATTCTCTCAGGAATAACTATTTCACTCCTTAAGTTTTTATAATTATTTCTGCTGTAACGCTCATATGTAACGCTCACACTAATGCTGTCTCTGTTAATATCATAACACAATCCGTCAACCATAAAGTCGTAGGCCGAAACGCTTGTCGAGAATGATATAAAAAGGAGGAGAATTGACAGTACTTTCTTCATGATTCTTTGTTTTTTCGTTGATAAAAAGAGTTTCTCACTTATATATCAAGCTATATGTTAGAAGGTAATCGTCACAGTAGATAAATCGTCACAAAAATATAAAAAAAGATGCGATTATGCAATGTTCAAAATTTAAATATGATATCTTGCAGGAGTTTGATGATGAAATGTCATGTTTTTATGATTGATTTATATCAAACAACTGGCACAACTCCAGAAAACAACAATTACAACATTTTGTTTTTCTTCTCGTTAAGTCATGTCTTTATGAGTTGCTGCTCGATATTTGACAGTCAAGAAAAACGTCCTTTCATTAATAATAGCAGTTGTTTTGAGTAATTATTTTCTTATGTCGCAGAATGTTTGTAATTTTGCTCCAATTTTAATAAACAACGATGATTTCAGTCCAGAATCTAAAAGTTGAGTTCAGCGCTCGGCCGCTGTTTGACAATATAAACTATGTAATCAACAAGAACGACCGCATCGCTCTTGTTGGCAAGAATGGTGCGGGCAAGTCGACCATGCTGAAGATTATCGCTGGTCTGCAAAGTCCCACCGGCGGCACGGTGTCGAAGCCGAGCGATGTCACCATAGGGTACTTGCCTCAACAGATGCAACTTGTGGACAACTGCACGCTGCGTGAGGAGGCCGCCAAGGCATTCGACCATGTTAAAGAGCTGGACCGCGAGATAGATGCCATCAACCAGGAGATTGCCTCTCGCACCGATTATGAGAGCGATGACTACCAAGCATTGCTTGAGCGACTGTCGGAGAAGACCGACGTGCGCGCGATGATGCAGAGCGAGAATTATGAGGCCGAACTTGAGAAGACGCTAATGGGCCTGGGCTTTGAGCGCAGCGATTTCGGCCGTCCCACGAGTGAGTTCAGCGGCGGTTGGCGCATGCGTGTCGAGATAGCGAAATTGTTGCTTCAGCGTCCCGACGTGCTGTTGCTCGATGAGCCAACCAACCACCTCGACATCGAGTCGATACAATGGCTCGAGGAATTCCTCAAGATGCGTCGCGGTGCCTTGCTGCTGGTGAGCCACGACCGTGCCTTTATCGACAATGTCACCACTCGCACTATCGAGATTTCACTTGGCAAGATTTATGATTATCAGGTCAATTATTCTCATTTTGTGGAACTTCGCAAAGAGCGCCTTGAGCAACAACGTCGTGCCTACGACAACCAGCAGAAGATGATTCAGGACACCGAGGATTTCATCGAGAAGTTCCGTTACAAAGCCACCAAGGCTGTTCAGGTACAGAGCCGCATCAAGCAGTTGTCGAAGATAGAGCTCATCGAGATTGACGAGGTCGACAATTCGCGTTTGCGATTGAAATTTCCTCCAGCGCCTCGTTCGGGCGACTACCCTGTGATAGCCGAGGATGTGTCAAAGAACTATGGCTCACTCAACGTGTTCCACGATGTCACTTTCACCATCAAGCGCGGCGAGAAAGTGGCGTTTGTAGGTAAAAACGGTGCCGGCAAGTCAACGCTTGTGAAATGCATCATGAACGAGATACCCTTTGACGGCAGTCTCAAGATAGGTCACAATGTGAAGATAGGCTATTTCGCCCAAAATCAGGCGCAACTGCTCAATCAAGAGATAACCGTCTTTGACACCATCGACTATGAGGCTGTGGGCGAGATACGCTCTCGCATCAACGACCTGCTCGGGGCGTTCATGTTTGGTGGTGAAGCGAGTGAGAAGAAGGTGAAAGTGCTCTCGGGCGGTGAGAAGAGCCGCCTGGCAATGCTTCGCCTGTTGCTCCAGCCAGTCAACCTTTTGATCCTTGACGAGCCCACCAACCATCTTGACATGCGCACCAAGGACATCCTGAAAGATGCCATCCGCGACTTTGACGGCACAGTGATAGTGGTATCGCACGACCGTGACTTCCTCGATGGCCTGGTGAGCAAGGTTTATGAGTTTGGCAACCATCGTGTAAGAGAACACCTGTGTGGCATATATGAATTCCTTCAAACCAAGAAGATTCAATCACTACAAGAACTTGAGCTGAAAGAAAAGGCGATAGCTCCACAGCAAGTCAAAGAGGTGAAAGCCTCGAAGTTGAGCTATGAGGAGCAGAAAGAGCATGAGCGTGAGAAACGTCGTGCCGAGAAGCGTGTGAAAACACTCGAGCAGCAGATTGCCGACACCGAGGCTGCTATTGCCGATTTAGAGGAACAGCTGTCGCGCGGCAATGTTAGCGACCCCGACATATACACTCGCCATGAAGCGCTCAACCACAGGTTGGAGGACGTGATGGCACAGTGGGAAGCTGCCAGCGAGGAGCTTGAGAAATTTGAAGCTTAGCTCATTCTCGATTTATAGTCCTGATAGGAGAACTCCCTTAAAATCTCGATAGTACCATCGGTGTGTTGTAACACGATTGCCGGATGGTCGATGCCGTTGAACATATTGGTCTTGACGGTCGTGTAATGATTCATGTCTTCAAATGTCAATCGGTCGCCAGCCTTGAGTTCGTGCTCAAAACTCCAATCTCCCACGTAGTCGCCACTGAGACAGGAGTTGCCTCCAATGCGGTAGGTGGGAAAGTTCATGTCTACTTTTGGAAGAGCTTGAGAAATCACTGGTTTGTAGGGCATTTCGAGGCAGTCGGGCATGTGGCAGGCAAAAGACACATCGACGATAGCGGTTTTGATGCCGCTATTCTCCACCACATCGACCACTGTAGCCTCCAAGTCGCCCGTTTGCCAGCAGAAGGCACTGCCAGGCTCAAGGATTACCTCGAGATTGGGATGTCGTTGCCTGAAATCTTGAATAAGCTGGACAAGATGCTTCACGTCATATCCCTTGCGTGTCATCAGGTGTCCGCCTCCCATGTTGACCCATTTGAGCTTGGGCAGCCATTGTCCGAACTGCTCTTCCATAGCGTGGAGTACCCTGGCAAGGTCATAGGAAGTGGATTCACACAAGGCGTGAAAATGAAAACCCTCCACACCCTCAGGCAAGGTGTTGAGATCTTGTTCCAAAATGCCGAACCGTGACCCTGGGCAGCAGGGATTGTAGATGTCGGTCTCTATCACCGAGCACATGGGATTGATGCGCAGGCCGCAGCTGATGCGCTCCTCGGGATTTGTGGTATTGTGAGCGTCAATAAATGGTTTGAACCGCAAGAACTGGTCTACCGAATTGAATGTGATGTGGCTGCTGCCAGCGATATATTGTTTGATAGTTTGCTCGGTATATGCAGGGCAGTAGGTGTGTGCCTTGCAGTGCAGCTCATCGTTGGCAAGCAGCATTTCATTGACCGAGCTTGCAGTGGAACAGATGCCATATTCCCTGAAAATGGGAAAAGTGCGCCACAGGGCATTGGCCTTGAAAGCCATAATGATCTTGGCTCCACTCTCACGGCTCACTTGTGTTATGAGGTCGAGATTGTGCCTCAATTTTTCTTCATAGACGATATAGTAAGGTGTGTTCATAGTGATTATAGAATTTTAAATTTAGCAAATTTCAACAATAGAGTTCGTTGTCCCATTACCTCAAAGTCGACAACAATCTTTGGATCGCTGCCGCTGGTGTCAACCTTGGAGATTGTCCCAACACCAAACTTGTTGTGCATGATAGAGCTGCCCTCATGGATTTCGCTTATGGAATGTAGAGTGAAATCTCCCGAAGCTGCCGGCGGCATGGCCCGGGCGGTGCTGCTTGGCGCAAACGGGCGAGGTTGCGATATGGGTGAAACCGTTGCCACTGATGGACGCTCTTGGCGCATTCCGAATAGCGGACGTGGTCTTTCGGTCCTGTAACTGTTGTAGCTGTCCTCCTTCTTTGGCTTAATGCTACTTGTGGCTCCCATTGAAAGGAACTGCGGGTCAATGTCTCGCAAGAATCTGCTGGGATGGCAGTTGTTGGTGCTGCCATTGCGGAACCGCGATTTTGCAAAGGTGATGACACAGTTTTTCTCGGCACGCGTTATCGCTACGTAGAGCAGCCGTCGTTCCTCCTCGATGGCTGCAAGCGAGTCCTTGCTCATCATTGAAGGGAACAAATCCTCTTCAACGCCAACAATGATTATGTTCTTGTATTCCAGGCCCTTGGCGGCGTGCACCGTCATGAGTGTCACACACTCACCTGTGCTCTTGTCGGTGTCCTGGTCGGTGGCAAGCGACGCTTGGGCGAGAAAGTCGGTCATCTTCTGTTCTGAGAAGCCTTGTTCTTCTTGTTCATCGACAAAGTCGTGCATTGCAGCAAGCAGCTCGTCGATATTTTCTTGCTTGGTGATATTCTCAAGCGACTTTTCTTTCATCAGGTCGCTCATGATGCCGCTACGCTCGATGATAGTGCGTCCAAGCTCATAGGCGTTGACACCAGCCTGATCCTTTGCAGCAAAGCCATTGATGAGTTCCACAAAGGCCTGTAGCTTTCGCAGGATGCCATTATTTACTTCGAGCCTGTGCTCGGTGGGGTGGGTGAGAACCTGCCACATGCTTACCCCCGCTTCGATACCGCAATGCTGCACCTTTGACAATGTTGTGTTGCCAATGCCTCTTGCTGGATAGTTGATCACGCGTCGCAGTGCCTCGTCATCGTTGGGGTTGATGGTGAGACGGAAGTAGCACAGTGCATCTTTGATTTCTTTGCGCTGGTAGAACGACAGGCCACCGTAGATGCGGTAGGGGATGGGTCGTCGCTTGTCGCCATGCTTGTTTTTCAAGCCTCCGCTTCCCAAAGCCTCTTCCAGCACGCGCGACTGGGCATTGGTGCGGTAGAGCACGGCAAAGTCGTCGTAGCTGTATCCTTCCCTTGCTTTGAGCGATGAAATGGTGCTTGCCACCACATAGGCCTCCTCATAGTCATTGAAACATTCCACCACATTCACTTTAGTCCCCTCTGGGTTCTCGCTGTAGATGTTCTTCTTGATTTGTCGTTTGTTTTTGTCGATTAGCGAGTTGGCTGCACCAATGATGTTTTGAGTGGAGCGATAGTTGCGCTCGAGCTTGAAAGTCTGCAAGAGCGGGAACGATTTTTTCAAGTCAAGGATGTTGGAGATATTAGCGCCTCTGAAGGAGTATATGCTCTGAGCATCGTCGCCCACCACACACACACGGTTGTGCTTCTTGGCGAGTTGTGTGATGATGAGATGTTGCGCGAAATTGGTGTCTTGATACTCGTCAACAAGAATGTATTCAAATCGTTGCTGATACTTTTCGAGTATTTCGGGGTTGTCTCGCAGCAAGATGTTGGTATATACCAGCAGGTCGTCAAAGTCCATTGCTCCCGCAATCTTGCATCGGTGGCAATAGGTCTTGTAGATTTCGCTGGTCAGAGGCCTGTTGGCACGTTTGTCCTCTTCGAGAAAAGCCTTGTTTTTCTCATAATAAGAAGGAGTGATGAGTGCATTCTTCATCATCGAGAATCGTGATTGTAGAGTTGCGGGCCTGTATAGCTTGTCGTCGAGCTGCATGTCCTTGACTATGAGTTTGATGAGCGAGCGTGAATCGTTGGTGTCATAGATGGTGAAGTCGTGGCCGAAGCCTATTCGGTCGGCATTGATGCGAAGCAGCTTGGCAAAAATCGAATGGAATGTTCCCATCCACAGGTTCTTGGCCTCCTCACCCACAAGTGCGGTAATGCGTTCACGCATCTCTCCTGCAGCTTTGTTGGTGAAGGTGAGAGCCATGATGTGAGAAGGCGTGTAACCTAAATGCAGCAGATGAACAATTTTATAGGTCAGCACCCTTGTCTTACCTGATCCTGCGCCAGCTATCACCAGCTGTGGTCCATCGCAGTAGACCACAGCCTCGCGTTGTTGTGTGTTTAGTTTATTTAAATAATCTTCCACGATTAAATTCTCTTAGTAGTTTGTTTCACAAAAGTTGGCTATAGTTTGGAATATCATTGATAAAACTATAGCTGTTGTTTTCATAGTCAATTTTGCAGCAGTAGTGTTTAATTCCGTTTGAGACTATCAAGAATCTCGCTTTGAGCACCATGTTATACCGCACAATCTGGTCAAACGTCTTCTGCGTGATTTCAACTGTGGGAGCTTTATATTCTATAATAGCTAATGGAGCTCCTGTGCGGTCGGCCACCAGTGTGTCGCAACGCCTCTTGATGCCGTTTTGTGTCAAGGAAATCTCATTGTTCATCAATGCAGCCGGAAACTCTCTCTCGGTGGTAAGGAATTGCACAAAGTTCTGACGCACCCATTCCTCGGGGGTCAAAGTCACCCATCGTCTTCTCAAAGAGTCGAAGATGAGGCATGTGTTTTCTTTCTTCTTTATATTGAATTGATATTCAGGTAAATTGAGCCGCTGCATGATTTTTTGATTTGTTAGTCTGCAAAATATGTTGTAAATTTACAACAAAATTTTGAAACAAGAAATCTTGCTTTGTTAAAAAGAATAATATGGCTGCAAAAAAAGATAATGTCACGTTCCTGAGTTTGCTCAATGACATCAACGCCAAGCGTTTCAAGCCCATCTATGTGTTGCATGGCGAGGAAGGCTACTATATCGACCGTCTTGAGGAGGCGATAGTGTGCAATGCCCTCACCGAGGATGAGCGCGATTTCAACCTTAATATCGTTTATGGCGCCGATGTTGCCGACATCCGTAACGTAATTAGCATGTGCAAGCAGTTTCCCGTGATGGCCAGCAAGCAGGTGGTCGTGCTTAGGGAGGCGCAGACGGTGGGCAAACTCAACAACAAGGGCAATGCCAACGAACTCAATGTCCTTAAGCACTATGCCGCTCAGCCCCTGGCAAGCACCATCTTTGTGGTGTGCAACAAGGGCGAGGCGATAAAAGGGAAGGACTTTGTCGATACAGTTAAAAAGAACAATGTGGGTGTAGTGTTCCGCAGCGATAGGTTGCGTGAAGGTCGTGCTGTTGAGATGGCCGCGCTGGAATATGTGAAGTCATTGGGCTGCTCTATCGACGATAAGGCATTGTCGATGATAGCTTCCAATGTGGGCAATGACATTTCTCGCCTCTACACCGAGATCGACAAACTCAAGATACTTGTTAAAGACGATCACCGCATCACTCCCGAGCTCATAGAGCGCAACATAGGAATCAGCAAGGACTACAACAATTTTGAGCTTGAGCAGGCACTTTCTAAGCGCAATGCGAAGAAAGCCTTCGAGATTATAAGTTATTTCGAGAAGAATCCCAAAGCTAATCCCACAGTGATGACCGTGAGCATGCTATTCTCTTTCTTTTCACTGCTGCTTGTCTATCACACTGTGTCCCGCAAATCGGAGGCAGAGATAATGGCAGCTATGGGCACCAAATCTTCCTACCGTGTGAGAAAGATTGGCGAGGCAGCACGTGATTATTCTACAGCGGCTTGTGTCAATATCATCTCGTGGATTAGGGAGTGTGATGTGAAAAGCAAAGGCATGGGCTCGAGGCAGGATTCTAATGCCCTGCTGCGTGAGTTGGTTTACAAAATTCTTCATGCTTAGCTGAATGCTGAATGCAGAATGCAGAGTTCAGAATGCGCTTAATTTTTTACTACTCTAAATACTTTACTACTCTACTGCAATGATAAAAAATCTTGATAATTCAAGCATTGTTTTCCCCCAGGACGAGCGCATCAGTTTCCAGGAGGAAGGCCATGTATATCTTCTTGATGGCGTGCGAGAGCTCACTCCTGTGAGCAGTGTCTACGGGCGTTTTTTCGTTCCGTTCGACAGCGACTACTGGGCCGAGCGCAAGGCAAGCTCCATGCCCATCACTGCCCAGCAGCTCAAGGAACAGTGGGCGTGTGACGGGCAGAGGGCCAGCTTTGCGGGCACACATCTTCACAAGCAAATCGAGGAGTATCTAAACGGAGATGAATACATGGCTCCCATGTGCCGGTTCTCCTTTAAAGGCGAGTATATACAGGAAGAAAAGATTATCGACATTAGCACCGAGATAGAATACTTCAAAAAATTTGTTCGCGATGTTAGATTCACTCCGTTCCGCACCGAGTGGAGAATCTTTGACGAGGAGCATGGCATGGCCGGAACCATCGACCTGATAGCGCGATGCGACGACGGCACCTATGAATTCTACGACTGGAAGCGCAGTAAATCGCTCATTGACGAAACCGGTCATGTGTGTAAGAGCAACAAGTTTGAAACTTGTGGCATAAATGGTTTGGAACATATTTACGATTGCAGTTTCTGGCACTATGCTTTACAGCAGAATCTTTATAAATATATTGTTGAAAAGTGCTATGGATTAAAAATCAGTGCCATGCACCTTGTTGTGCTGCATCGGCACTACTCGACCTATAGAATCATCGATGTCCCTGCCATGCCAAGTGAGATTGATGTTATAGTAAATACATTAAAATGATTGACAAGCTGCTATTGCTTGACCACTCATTGTGAAATATATAAGAGGAATTAATCAAAATAATAATAAAATCTAAAAATCAGATTTGAATTTTGATATTCTAAATAGTTGAGTTATTTTTGTGGGTTAAAACAAAAGTATTTTTTATGACAACATATCTTGTTACTGGTGCCGCTGGTTTCATAGGCGCTAATTATGTGAAATATATTACATCCAAGCATGGCAGCGACATCAAGGTCATCGTCCTTGACGCACTCACCTATGCCGGGAATATCAACTCCATCAGAGAAGAGCTGGAAATGCCCAATGTGTCCTTTGTGAAGGGTGACATTAAAGACCATGATGTGGTGAAGGCGATATTTGACGAAAACGACATCGACTTCGTGGTGAACTTTGCCGCCGAGAGCCATGTGGACCGAAGCATAGAGAATCCGAGGCTTTTCCTCGAAACCAACATATTGGGTACTCAGAACATGTTAAACTGCGCTCGCGAAGCGTGGAGCAACGGCAAGGACGAGAATGGACGACCTGCCTACAAGCCCGGCAAGAAATATCTCCAAATCTCGACCGACGAGGTCTACGGCTCGCTTGAGAAGGACTTTGATGAGGCACAACCACTGCACGTGAGCGACGACCTCAAGAAGGTTATAGAAGGTCGCAACGACGAAATCAAGACCTTCGGCCGTGAGTTTTTCACCGAGCAGACTCCCATGTCGCCACGTTCGCCTTATTCGGCATCAAAGACCAGCGCCGACATGATTGTCATGGCCTACTACCACACCTACAACTTCCCCATCAATATCACCCGCTGCAGCAACAACTACGGCCCCTATCACTTCCCCGAGAAGCTCATTCCGCTCATGATCCACAACATCCTTGAAGGCAAGAAGCTGCCAGTCTACGGCAAGGGGCTGAACGTGCGCGACTGGCTATATGTGGAAGACCATTGCAAGGCCATCGACTTAGTGCTGCGAGAGGGCAAGACGGGCGAGGTCTACAACATAGGCGGCTTCAACGAGGAGAGCAACATCAACATCGTCAAGCTCATTATCGACACCATCGCGCGCATCATGCGCGAGGAGCCCAAATATCAAGCTCTACTCAAGTGCCGGCTCGAGGACATCAACTACGATCTCATCACCTATGTCACCGACCGTCCAGGTCACGATATGCGCTATGCCATCGATCCCACCAAGATAGCCACCCAGCTCGGATGGTATCCCGAGACTCCGTTCTCCGTGGGTATCGAGAAGACAATTCGCTGGAACCTCGACCACCAGCAGTGGATCGACGACGTGACAAGCGGTGATTATCAAAAGTATTACCAGCAGATGTACGGCAACCGTTAAATTAATGCACGGTTCAATACACTTATTGTTTAAAACTTAAAACTTACTACTTAACACTTACAACTCAATGAAGGGTATAGTACTTGCAGGAGGATCGGGCACTCGGCTCTATCCTGTCACAAAAGGGATATCAAAGCAATTGGTACCCATCTACGACAAGCCAATGATATATTATCCTGTCTCGGTGCTTATGCTGGCAGGCATAAAGGAGATTCTCATCATCTCCACACCTCACGACCTGCCACAGTTTGAGCGACTGCTGGGAACAGGCGAAGATATAGGAGTGAAGTTCAGCTATGCCGAGCAGCCATCACCCGATGGCCTCGCTCAGGCGTTCATCATAGGTGAGGAGTTCATAGGCGACGACTCGGTGTGCCTGGTTCTGGGCGACAACATCTTCTACGGGCAGGGCTTCACCGGCATGCTCAAAGACGCTCTCGCCACCACCAGCCAGTCAGGTTGCGCCACATTGTTCGCTTATGCAGTAAAAGACCCTGAGCGCTATGGAGTGGTAGCATTCGACGAGAGCGGTAAGGCCATCGATATCGAGGAGAAGCCTGCGCAGCCCAAGTCAAAATATGCTGTCACAGGGCTGTATTTCTATCCCAACGATGTGGTGCAGGTGGCAAAGAGCATAAAGCCCTCGTCTCGTGGCGAGCTCGAAATAACTACCGTCAACCAGCATTATCTCGCCCAAGAGCGAGTGAGGGTTAAGACCCTTGGTCGTGGCTTTGCCTGGCTCGACACCGGCACCCCGGCATCGATGCTCGATGCGAGCAATTTCATTGCTACTGTTGAAACTTGCCAGGGAGTGCAGGTGGCTGCCCTCGAAGAGATTGCCTACCGCAAGCACTGGATTGACGACAGGCAACTGCGCAAGCTCGCTAAGCCATTGGCAAAGAATGATTACGGTAAATATCTAATTAACCTGATAGGTAAAATATGATAAAACCAAAGTTAATAAACCTGCCCAAGATATGCGACCCGCGTGGCAATTTATCGTTCATCGAGAGCGAGAGTCATGTGCCGTTTGAGGTGAAACGTTGCTACTGGATTTATGATGTGCCAGGCGGAATGTATCGCGAAGGACATGCATTTCACGAGCAAGACGAATTTATTGTGGCTTTATCAGGTAGTTTTGATGTGGTACTCAACGACGGAAGCGGAGAAAAACGTTATCACATGGCTCGTTCCTACTATGGGCTGTATGTGCCGCACATGACTTGGCGAGCAATAGACAATTTTTCGACCAACTCGGTGGCCATGGTGCTGAGTAATACTGCTTACGACCCCAAAGATTATATCGAAGATTTTAACGAGTTCAAGAAAATAAAAAATGGTTGAAACAAATCTACATAAGAGCTCAAACATTAACCAATGCCAAGTGATTGAACTTGATAAGCATCACCATGAAAATGGCAATCTCTCGGTTGTGGAAAGTGGCGTGCAGATTCCGTTCGACATTAAGCGTGTGTATTACCTCTATGATGTGCCTGGTGGCGAAGAGCGAGGTGGGCATTCGCACAAGCAACTCAAGCAATTTATTTTGGCCATAAGCGGTTCTTTTGATGTCATCATTGATGATGGAGTTAATCAGCGCACAGTCACCCTCAATCGACCATATAAAGGACTGTTAATTGTGCCTGGCATCTGGAGGGTTATTAATAATTTCTCATCAGGAGCAGTGTGCTTTGTGATGGCTTCGGAGCATTATGATGAAGCCGACTATGTGCGCGACTATGATGAATTCCTTACACTAACATCTATTAAAAGAGAAAAATGAAATATCAATTCCTTGACCTGGCAAAGGCCAACGAGCCATATATGGAGCAGCTGCAAGAGGCAGCCTGCGATGTGATTAAATCGGGACGGTACCTGCGTGGTGAGCAGACCAACCTGCTTGAGCAGGAAATAGCAGGATTGTGTGAGGCTAAATACTGCATCGCCGTGAGCAATGGACTTGACGCACTAAGACTCATATTTAGAGCTTACATTGAACTCGGAGTGTTACACAACGAGGACCATGTGATAGTGCCCGCCAACACCTATATAGCCTCGGTACTCGCAATTAGCGATAATGGAATGACACCATGCTTGTGCGATGCACGCCCCGACACCATGAATCTCGACTCTTCGCTTCTTGAAAACCTAATCACCCCTGCGGTGACGGCTATCATGCCTGTTCATCTCTACGGCACTCCATGCTGGGATGAGCAGCTCATGGAAGTGGCAAAACGCTATGACCTCAAGATTATAGAGGACAACGCGCAAGGAATAGGCGCCAAGGCTCACATACCAGGTATCAACGGAACCTCTACAACAGGAGGATTGGGCCATGCCAGTGCAATCAGCTTTTATCCCACCAAGAACCTTGGGGCTCTGGGCGATGCGGGTGCTGTGGTGACCAACGATGAAGACCTCGCCAAGGCTATCAGAGCTATCGCCAACTATGGCAGCGACACACGCTATCACAACATCTATATGGGTCTCAACTGCCGCATCGACGAGATTCAGGCCGCCATGCTTCGCGTGAAGTTGCGCTACCTCAATGTGGAGAATATGCGTCGCCACGATGCAGCCTTGGCCTATGACCAAAACATCACCAATCCATTGGTGAGGAAGCCCGACATCTTCGACGACATGATACAAATTTGGCATCAGTATGTTATCAGGGTTGAGAAACGTGACGAAATGCGTGCCTATCTTGAGAAAAATGGTGTCATGACCGACATTCACTATGCCACACCACCTCACCGTCAGCCCTGCTACCGACGTTTCCAGTCCTATAAGCTGCCCGTGACCAACGAAATTGCCGACCAGGCTATCAGCCTGCCCATAGGCTATCCCATCACAGCCGACGATGCGAAGCAGATTGCTCAGATAATCAACAACTTTAAAGGTTAAGCAGCGCTTCACAAGTCAATGCAATTTGACAGCTACATATACGCCCTGTTCTTACCTTTAGTGTTTGCCGGATATTGGATTCTGCGCAACAAATTGTTGTGGCAGAATCTGTTTCTTCTTGTGGCAAGCTACATCTTCTATGGATGGTGGGATTGGAGATTTTTAGCGCTGATTCTCATAACCTCGGCAACCACCTTCCTCACAGGTTTGGTGATAAAGAACGACCATTCAAGGCGTTCCAAGGCGTGGCTCGCGTTAAATCTTGTTGTCAACTTGGGCATTCTTGCGACATTTAAGTATTTCAACTTCTTCAGAGACTCTTGTGCCGACATCTTACGATTATTTGGCACCAATCCCGACTGGCCCACCCTCAACATCCTGCTCCCTGTGGGAATATCGTTCTACACCCTACAGGCGATAAGCTACAGTCTTGACGTTTACAAAGGCAAAGTGCAGCCCACGCGCAACATTGTGGCATTCTTTGTCTACATAGCATTCTTTCCCCAGCTGGTGGCAGGTCCCATCGAAAGAGCTAAAAACCTGCTGCCCCAATTCCTGAAGAAGAAGTCGTTTGACTACTACAACGCTGTGATTGGCATGCGGCAGATATTGTGGGGACTGGTGAAGAAGCTCGTCATCGCCGACAATCTTGCGGGCTATGTAGACAACCTGCTCTATCACCCCTCGGTGATGAGCTCTGGCTCTATCGTCATGGCGGCGATAATCTTCGCATTTCAAATCTATACCGATTTCTCGGGCTATAGCGACATCGCCATCGGTTCGGCGCGTCTTTTCAACATCAGGCTTATTGCCAACTTCAACTATCCTTTCTTCTCTCGCAACATGAAGGAGCTGTGGCAGCGATGGCACATCTCGCTCATGACATGGCTCAGGGAGTATGTTTATTTCCCCTTGGGAGGCTCGAAGCGTGGCAAGTGGCGCACCTGCATCAACATCATGATAGTTTTCGCCATCTCAGGCTTGTGGCACGGTGCCGACTGGACGTTTGTGATTTGGGGTACCGTCAATGGACTCATGCTGTTGCCGTTTGTCTTCCTCAAGAAGAAAAGCTATACTCCTCATGCTCGGCTTCGTGACATCCCACGGTGTGTGCTCACATTCTTGATTTTTGCCCTTATATTCCTGTCTTTCCGCTCTCCTAATATTTCTCATTTGAACGAGTGCCTTGGCGTGCTTGCTCATGGGTCTTATCTCTCGGTTCCCATGGGAATCACGGCACTGTACTATATCTTGCCTCTGGTGGTTGTGGAGTGGCTTGGACGCCGTCAGGAATTCCCCATCATGACCCTGAAAATGCCCACCATTTTAAGATGGACGATATACTGGGGACTGTTGTTCCTCATCGCTTTCTATGGAGCGAAAGCCGACATACAATATATTTATTTTCAATTTTAGAACGCTATGAAAGATTCGATAAAAAAATTCGTTCTGCGCACTCTGCTGGCTGCCTTGCCGGTCTTTCTTTTCATGGCATTCTACGCAACTGTCGACCCTTTCCACGTCATTGACCCCGTCATGTCCGACGGGCACGGTTGTGACTCGGTGATAGTGGGTGTCAATGCGGGATTCACTTCGATAGAGACTTATCTTCACTACAACGACCAGTATCGTTACGACTCCTTCATCTTTGGCTCGTCGATGTCGCAGAACTACAAGGCGAGCTATTGGAAACCCTATTTGGGCGACAGTGCCTCGATTCTGCACTTCGATGCCTCGAACGAGACGCTCGCAGGCATCATCAACAAGATGCGCTTTCTCAACAATCACGGCAGCACCATCAAGAATGCCCTTATTGTTATAGAAGTAATGATGCTTGACCGGCAGCCTTGCGAGGATGACATTCTTTTTGTCCAGCACCCGCGGGCAACCGGGGCATTGAATTGGGTGAAGGTCAATGGCTTGTTTCTCAATGCCTTCCGTGACCTGAATCAAGTGAAATATGCTTTGATGCCAAGCCTGTGTGAGAAGCAGGTGCAAAACGAAGGAATAATAAGTGGTATAGCCCCCAACAGGATAGGGCATCTCAACGAGATGTATTATGCCGAGTTTGACTCAATCATTGCACATAACCCCGATGAGTACTACACCCCCGAGCGGCTGAAGCGGCTCAGGCGCATTGTTCTGCCTTCGGTTACCCCGCCGGCCATTGACGAGGACGTCGAAGCGCAGCTCAGGACCATCAAGGACATTCTAAACCGCAACCACACCCATTACATGATTATTGTGCCTCCATGCGGCACAAATCCACGGCTCACGTGGCATGACCTGTGGATGATGAGGAGTATCTTCGGCGAGGAAAGGGTGCATGACTTTAGTGGTGTTCCAGAGCTCGTGAACAACGAACGAGTGTACTACGACCACGCAGCTCACCTGATTTCGGCGAAATGCAAAATGCTGCTCGACAGTGCCTATCACGATATGGCAACTATGGGCATCAGGAATCCTTATTATAGATAAACTATTCAGAATGCAGAATTCAGGATGCAGAATTACTACTGATGCATTAAATTTTATAAATCATCAAATAAACTGAGTT